>JBKHWY010000690.1:0-2094 GCA_046566285.1 Gammaproteobacteria bacterium
AGGAGGCCATTGACGCGGTCCAGCGTCACGGTCAGCTTGCGCGCTTCCTCGTCGCTGCCCAGCGCCGTCCCCAACCAGCCGTACTTGCCCGTCATGCGCTCGGTGGTGGCGCGGATGTTCGACAGGCTGGCGTTGATGCTGGAATCGGGCCGGGTCATGGTGTCGAGGTTTTCCAGCAGGGCGCGAGCGCTGGCCACCAGGCGCGGGATCTCGGCCGTGGTGTCGCCGCGCAGCACCTCGCGCACGGCGCCCGCGGGCAGGGGCGGATCGGTCAGGATGCCGGTAAAGGCGCGGATGCGGGTTTCCCCCACCAGGCTGCGCTCCACCGTGAACACGCTGCTGGTCTTGAGCCAGCGCGCATCCTTGCTGGGCACGTCGACCAGAATGCGCGCCTTGCCGTCCGGCGCCAGCTCCACGCGCTGCACGCGCCCGATGGGAAAGCCGGAAAACGTCATGTCCATGCCGGGGATGACGCCCTCGGAATCCTCGGCCACCAGCACCAGCCGCTGGGTCGGCTCGAACACTCCACGCGCGTACATCACGTACAGCACGAAACCGGCCAGCAGGGCCCCCATCAAAATCAGCAGGATGACCGCCTTGGTCTCGACATTGTCGACCGGCTCGGCTGAAGCCTCGGCGGGTGTGTCGGCTATCGGTTCTGACATGGCTCTCCAGTGATGTACTTGCCGTTAGATGTACTTGAACGCCAGCGAAGCCGCTTCGATCAGCAGCAGCACGAACAGCAGGCGCACCGCGCCCGGTTGCACCGAGGACGCCCGGCGCCGCCCGAAACGGTGGATATCCAGGATCGCGGCGGTGGGAATCACCGCCACCGCCAGCCCAAAGCATACCGTCTTGAGCACGAAGCCGACGGTGACGGCCGGATCGAAGATGCGCCCCACCGTGCGGGTGTAGTCGCCCATGCCCCAGGGCGAGAAGCCGTACACGGAAAGGTAGGCCAGCACCAGCACGATGACGCTGCTGGCCATGGCCAGGCTGAGCACCGCGAACGCGTTGGCAAACACCTGCGGCACCAGTTCCTGGCGCAGCCGGTGCTGGGCCTGGCGCGCGCGCTCGGCGGGGGTGCCCGGACTGGCGGTGGCGGCCAGCGCGAACGCGTCGCCGGGATTGAAGGCCAGCCCCGCGCGGATGGCCACGAACATCGCCGCCGTCAGGGGAATGAGTTCGAGCACCAGCACCCGCACCACCATTTCAAGCGCGAAGTGCGACAGGCCGTAGCTTTGCGCGGTCACCACCACGATGCGGATGATCACCAGGCTCACCAGCGCGGCCAGCAGCGCGAACCAGGGCAGCACCTGCCAGGTGCTGCTGTAGATGTAGCGGCTGGCGATGATGCGGTTGGTGCGGTTATAGGTGGAGGGCGAACAGGCCAGCACCAGGGCGATGGCGCCCACATGCAGCATGCGCCACCAGCTGCCCAGGTAGCGCCAGACCAGCGGCGTCCAGCGGCGCGCACGCGGACTTGAGGTGGGCCTGTTGGGCCGGGTGGAAGGTGCGCGCGCCATGGAGGTGGGCATTGCAGCGGCGCTAGTTGCGCCGCGCCTCCTGCACGCCCTGCACTTCCATGATGGCCGACAGGGCCCGCTGCAGCTGCGAGGTCGAGCCGATTTCGGCGGTGAAGGTCATGCGCGCCTGCCCCTTGCTGCTCTGGGTGTTCACGCCGATGACGTTGATCTTCTCGCGCGAGAACACTTCCGAGATGTCGCGCAGGAGGCCCTGGCGGTCGCCCGCCAGGATGAACAGGTCGACCGGGTAGACGGTCTCCTGCCCGGTGCGGCCCCAGTCGGTGTGGATCACCCGCTCGGGCGCCTTGGCGCGCATCTCGGCGAAGTTCTTGCAGGTGGCGCGGTGGATCGACACGCCCTTGCCGCGCGTGACGAAGCCGACGATGCCGTCCGGCGGCGCCGGTTTGCAGCACTTGGCCAGCTGCGTCATCAAGCCGTCGGTGCCGACCACCAGCACGCCGGACTTGGCGCCCTGCTCCACGCTCGAGGCGCGGCTCTCGTTGACCACCGCCGCATCTTCCGGCGGCGCCGCCTCGCCGGTGTCGTGCACGGCGTGCTCGATCTGGCG
>JBKHWY010000691.1:0-2021 GCA_046566285.1 Gammaproteobacteria bacterium
AGATGGTCGAAGAAAAGGATCCTCACGATCACAGCAAGACCGTGCACAAGTTCGCCGGCTACCAGCAAGTCACCCCGGGCCAGCTGAGCTCGGCTGACTTCGATGCCGCCACGGCCGACCTGGTCGCGTATCTCGAGTGGATGGCCGAGCCGGCCCAGGGCACGCGCAAGCGCCTGGGCGTGTGGGTGGTGCTGTTCATGACGCTGTTTGCCATCCTGGCATGGTGCCTGAGCGCATCGTTCTGGAAAGCGGTAAAGTAAGCTGCGCCAGGCCTGACAGTCATTATTCGATGGCGCTGCCACCGTTAAGTGTGTACCGCCTGCCGTTCCGGCAGGGCGGGCCACACTTAACGGTGGCAGCGCGTTATTCAATTGCCTGCGGAAGTCCTGCAGGCAATCATTTCCGGGGTGATCCGCTAGTCGTTTCACCCCTTTGTTTCTAAGGAACTACAAAAAATGATGGTTCTCTACTCCGGCACCACGTGCCCCTTCTCCCAACGCTGCCGCCTGGTCCTGTTTGAAAAAGGCATGGACTTCGAGGTTCGCGATGTGGACTTGTTCAACAAGCCAGAAGACATCTCGACGATGAATCCGTATGGCCAGGTGCCGATTCTGGTCGAGCGCGAACTGATTTTGTACGAATCGAACATCATCAACGAGTACATCGACGAGCGCTTCCCGCATCCGCAACTGATGCCGGCCGATCCGCTGATGCGCGCGCGCGCGCGCCTGATGCTGTTCAATTTCGAGAAGGAATTGTTCGTGCACGTGCACGTGCTGGAAAGCGAGCGCAACAAGACGAACGACAAGAGCCATGACAAGGCCCGCGCCGAGATCCGCGACCGCCTGACCACGCTGGCGCCGCTGTTCCTCAAGAACAAGTACATGCTGGGCGACGAGTTCTCGATGCTGGACGTGGCCGTGGCTCCGCTGCTGTGGCGCCTGGATCACTACGGCATCGAGCTGTCCAAGACGGCCGCGCCGCTGATGAAATATGCCGAGCGCATTTTCTCGCGTCCCGCCTACATCGAAGCGCTGACCCCGTCCGAAAAAGTCATGCGCCGCTAAGCGGGGCCTGATCCGATACACGCCAGTTTGCAGCGCCGCCCGGCGAAAATCAGTAGACTGGCGTGTCCCCTGCGTCCCTACCTACAAGAACATGGCAGAAATTTCCACCAAGCCCTATCTGCTGCGCGCCATTTATGAATGGTGCACGGATAGCGGCTTCACGCCCTACCTGGCAGTCAAGGTCGACTCCGGCACCATCGTGCCCATGGAGTACGTGAAAAAAGGCGAAATCGTCCTGAACATCAGCTTTGGCGCCACCTCGGGGCTGAAGATGGACAACGATGCGATCCATTTCCATGCCCGTTTTGCCGGGGTGTCGCGCGAGATCTACGTGCCGGTGCACAATGTGCTGGCCATCTACGCCAACGAGAACGGCCAGGGCATGGCCTTCGAGGTGAAAGGCCCGGCCCCGACCCCGGCAGCCGCGCCCGCCCCCGCGCCTGAGCCGGCGCTCAGCAGTGTGCCGGCGCTGGCGCCCGTGCCCAGCCCGGTCGCGGAAGTGCCCGCCGCCGAGACGGTCGGCAGCGGCGACGACGATGACGAGCCGCCCAAAAAAGGCCCGCGTCCCACGCTGACCAGAATCAAATAGTACAAATAGCGTATAATCCGAGCCGTAAAACTTACGCCGGCTTAGCTCATTTGGTAGAGCAGTTGATTTGTAATCATCAGGTGGCCAGTTCGAAACCGGCAGCCGGCACCAGAACAAACAAAAAGCCCGGCTTTCATAGCCGGGCTTTTTGTTTTTGGCGGGTCGCACCGCTGGCTAGCGCTTGAGCGCAATGTCGTTTTTAACGGCTTTCACGCCATCGATCTTGCGGGTCAGCGCCACGGCTTTCGGAATGTCGTCGGGGGAAGCCACGAAGCCGCTGAGCTGCACCGTTCCCTTGTATGTTTCGACATTGACTTCAGTGGCTTTCAGCTCGGGATCGGCAATCAGTGCCGCCTTGATCTTGG
>JBKHWY010000692.1:0-1998 GCA_046566285.1 Gammaproteobacteria bacterium
ATGACGAGATGAAGGTCGTGCTCGCCTCGCTCGGGGCCTACGGGCACCTCTACCCCATGGTGCCGCTCGCGCTGGCCTTGTGGATCGGGGTGGCGCTGGTGCGAAAACTGCGCGCGCGCATCAAGCGCTCCCGCGCTGCTTGACGGGCCAGGTTGTCATGTCCGGTCCAGCCATTCTTGGCTGTCGAGCTCGGCTATTTGCCTGATCTTTGGCCTGGTGCACGCGCTCGGCTTGCGTCAATGCTGGCGCACGCGGGCGCCACGGCCAGGGCTTTAATCTGAATCCGGACACTTCCGAATCGGTCGCCAATCCCACACGCCGCCCTGCTTGACGAGCGTGACTTTCCAGCTGATCTTGTCCGACTGAATGCAGGTGGCCTGCGCACTGAACTGGCCCTTGGCATCGAATTGCGGATCAGCCAAGGTGGCCGTCATCCAGCCTTCCTTGTGCGGATGCTTGAGGAAGCTGTAGCCCTTCCAGGACAGGCGCCCGTCCACGCCATGGATGAACCATTCCATGCCATCCAGGCCATCCGGCTGGACGTCGGCGAAGTAAGCGCGGCGGTCGGGCGAGAACATCACGCTTTCGCCTGCCGGCAGGACTTCACCGGTCGCCTCTATGATCAGCTTGCCCCCGAAGCGGTCGGCATCGGTGTGGGTCAGCAGGATAAAGCCTTCGCGCCGGTCGCAGAAGGTGTAACGGACGCCGTCCAGCGGTTCATCGTAGGGCGGCGCGTCGACGAACTTGAGCGTTTTGCCCCCGGCCTTGACCTGCAAGGTGTGCTTGACCATGCGTTGCACCACCCCCGGCGCCAACGCGGCAATGTGCTTGCGTTCACTGAACGACGTGGACGAAGCGCTGGGGCAGCTGAGCGTCAGGGACCCGGCCTGGGCGTCCAATGCCAGCACCTGGGCCACCAAGGCCAGCACGAATTTGAAGGACGGTGTTGTCATCGTCCTCGGAGCATCTACGGATCCACTCATTCTTTTTCTGAAGCGAATTTCGGGCACTTGGGCGCGGGGCGCCAGTCCCACGTGGCGCCGACCTTGACCAGGGTGACTTTCCAGGCGCGCTTTGGATCGCTTTCGCAGCGGGCCTCTGCGCTGAGACGGCCGCGCTCATCCCAGCTTGGCTGAACCATGTACGCGAGCACCCAGCCCAGGTTACCCGGCGGGTGGAGGTAGTCGTAGCCATCCCACGACAACCGTCCGTCTGCCGCGTAGACACGCCAATGGGATCCTTCCGAACCGTCTTTCTCGAATATGGCCAGATAGGCGCGCCGGTCTTGCGAGAACAGCACGCGGGCGCCGCCCGGCACGATGTCGCCGGTCGCTTCGTTGATGAGCTTTCCGCTGTCGAGGTGGCCGTCGACATGCCTGATCAATATGAACCCGTCCTTGCGCTCGCAGTAGCGGTAGAAGTCGCCTTCCCCATCGAAGCGTTGCGGATCGCCCTTGTCGACCAGTGCCAATGTCTTGCCGCCGGCCTTGATGACGAGCCTGGTCGCCGAAATGCGCCGCACCACGTCCGCCGCCGACGCGGCAATGCGCTTCTTCTCGGCTTCATCGGAGGCGTTCTCGCAACTCAGCTGCAATGGCGTGGATGGGGCGGCATGGACCGACGCGGCCCAGCCGCAGGTGCAGGTGCAGGCGAGCCAGAGGGCCAGCTGCAGTGCAATGCGCTTCACGCCCATCACCGCAGGGTCAATTTCAACGCCGGCTTCTCGCCATAATCGTCGTAACGCTCGTTGATGCCGGCCACGCAGTAGGTCATTTCCTCGCGCAGGTCCGGGTGCATCGCGGCGGCATTCGTCACGACGATTTCCAGCACCTCGTTCGGCTTCAAGCGGAACTTCGTCATGTTTTCGTCGTCGCGCAGGTAGCTCAGGCAATCGACCCAGGCATCCATGCTGTTGCCGTAAAACTCGGGAAAGCCGAAGGCGCGCTTGCATTCGGCATGAAAACCCGCTTCATCGGCCATGGCGCCGCCGTTCAGTTC
>JBKHWY010000693.1:0-1977 GCA_046566285.1 Gammaproteobacteria bacterium
TCTCGCACCGCGCCGTGCTCGACCCGCTCACCCAGGGCAAGGACCGGCTCACGGGGCTGCACGCCAACACGCAGATTCCGAAAGTGATCGGCTTCGAGCGCATCGCCGCGCTGGGCGGGGACGACCAATTGCACCAGGCCGCCCAGTTCTTCTGGAAGACCGTGCGCGAGCACCGCACCGTGGCCATCGGCGGCAATAGCGTGAAGGAGCACTTCCACGACGACAAGGATTTCGCGCCGATGGTGAACGAGGTTGAGGGTCCCGAGACCTGCAACACCTACAACATGCTGCGCCTGTCGGAGATGCTGTTCCGGCGCGATCCGAACGTTCGCTACGCGGACTACATCGAGCGCGCGCTCTTCAACCACATCCTCTCGTCGCAGCATCCGGATACGGGCGGCTTCGTCTACTTCACGCCCATGCGCCCGAACCACTACCGCGTGTATTCGCAGGTGGACAAGGCCATGTGGTGCTGCGTGGGCTCGGGCATCGAGAGCCAGTCGAAGTATGGCGAATTCATTTACGCGCATGAGAAGGACGCGCTGTTCGTCAACCTGTACGCGGCGTCCACGGTGAAGTGGCGCGCGAAGATCGTGACGATTCGCCAGACCACGCGCTTTCCGGATGCCGAGACCAGCCGCCTGGATGTCGACGGCGACGGCGCGTTTGCCCTCAAGCTGCGCTATCCGGCCTGGGTCGCGGCCGGCGCGATGCAGGTGAAGTTGAACGGCAAACCTGTGAAGGTGGATGTCGCGCCCGGGCATTACCTCACGCTGCAGCGCAGCTGGCACAAGGGCGACCGCATCGACGTCAAGCTGCCGATGCGCACCACGCTCGAGCAGATGCCTGACCAGTCGAACTATTACGCCGTGCTGCGTGGTCCCATCGTGCTGGCGGCGAAGACCCAGCTGTTTGCCAACGAAAAGCTCAACGTGTTCGCCGACGATTCCCGCATGGGCCACATCGCGAGCGGGCCGGTGTGCCCGCTGGAGGCGGCGCCGCTGTTCGTGAGCGACACGCGCGACTTCGTCAGGAAGTTCAAGCCCGTCAAAGGCCAGCCGATGACGTTCACGGCGCCTGGCCTGATCCAGGGGCAGGGCGCGGCCAACATGCGCCTGATCCCGTTCTTCCGCCTGCACGACTCGCGCTACATGGTGTACTGGCCGTACTCGACGCCGGCCCAGCTTGAGGCCACTCGCATCAATGCCGGCAAGGCCGAAGCCGAACGGCTGGCGCTGGACGCGATCACCATCGACCAGGTGGCGCCCGGGGAGCAGCAGCCCGAGTCCGACCACGCGTTTGCCGGGGAGGGCGCCGACGCGGGCGTGAACGCGGGACGGCACTGGCGTCATGCCTCGGGGTGGTTCAGCTATGTGCTGAACGATCCGAAGAAGGAAGCGAGCGTGCTGCGGCTGACCTTTGCCAAGGGCGATGCCGGGCGCGCGTTCGATGTGGTGGTCAATGGGCAGGTGCTCGAGTCCATCGTTCTCGATGGCGCCGCGTCGACCGAGTTTTATACCCGCGATGTGGTATTGCCGGCATCGGTCGTGGGCGAGCCGAAGCTGACGGTGAAGTTCGTGGCCAAGCCTGGGTCGTTCGCCGGCGGGCTGTATGGATTGCGCTTGCTGCGCAAGTAGAAGTCGACGTGGTACACCGCGGTGTTGGCAAGATATGAGCCGTCGTCCCGAGCATTGCTCGGACCGACTCCCGGCGCAGGCCGGGACCCATGGCGCGGTCAGTCAGTAGCACAGTTCCACTCTGCGCGTACGCGGTATGGGTCCTGGCCTTCGAGGTTGTTGCGAAACGGCCAGCGGCACAATTTGGCACTGCAAAATCAACTCGTCATCCTGGCGAAGGAGGGTGTTGCAAAAGGGGTAGCTGCACTAGCAAGCACTGCAACATTAACCCGTCGTTCTGGCGAAGGCCAGAACCCATAGCGCGCTGGCTCAGAGTGGAACCACGCCACTGACTGAGTGC
>JBKHWY010000694.1:0-1968 GCA_046566285.1 Gammaproteobacteria bacterium
TCACCACGGCGGGGGTACTGCCGGCCGCCTCGTGCAGCATCGCCACCGAGATGGCCTTGCAGGCGTCCACGTTGGGGTTGCCGCGCAGGGACCGCTCCATGTCACGGATCACGCCGCTGGCCTGAGTGGCGTCGCCCTTGCGCACCAGGGTCTTGACCAGATTGACGTGGTCTTCGGGGTTGCGGAACTCGGAATACTTGGCCTTGGCCACCACCTGCTTGAAGGACTTCTCGGCCACCGCGACGTCGCCCGCGGAGAGGGCCACTTCGCCCAGCTTGCGCAAGCGGCGCACCATGTGCGGTGAGATCGACACGGCTTCTTCCAGCACCTTCTGCGCGCGCGCCGCGTCGCCCCGCGTTTCATGGCAGCGCGCCAGCAGGTCGTAGGCGGCCATCAGGCGCGGGTTTTCGCCAATCAGCCGGGTCAGGACGCCCTCGGCTTCATCGATGCGGCCCTGGGCGAACAGGGTGCGCGCCCAACCCAGGTAGGCCCAGCCGGCCGGCTTGTTCTCGATGATGCGGGTGTACAGCTTCTCGGCCTCGGCCAGTTCGTTCAGGCTGACCTGCAGCTCGGCGCGCAGGCGCACGAGGTCGAGCACGTAGCGGGGCAGCGCGGCTTCCGCGTCCGCGCAGGCGCGCACGGCCTGGCGCAGGTTGCCCTGGCCGATCAGCTGGTAGATCGGCAGGAAGGCGTTGCGCTTTTCGATGGCGCGCTGGATCCGCTGGCTCAGCATGTCCACCGTGAAGGGCTTGAGGATGTAGTCGGTCGGCGTCAGTTCGGCCGCGCTCACCACCTTGCTGTAGATGCCTTCGGAGGTGATCATGATGAAGATGGTGAGCAGCCCGATCAGCTTGTGGTGGCGCATGTCTTCCAGCAGCTGCTGGCCGTCCTGGCCATCCTCGTTGCCGCTGCCCAGGTCGTACTCGCACAGGATGATGTCGTAGGAGCGCTTGCTGACCTGCTTGATGGCCGTGCCGGAACTGACCGCGAATTCGATGCGGGTGATGCTGGCCTGGTTCAGCATGTTCTGCAGGCTGCCGCGCATGCCCGGGTTGGGGTCGATGACCAGGACCGACAGGTTGCTGTTATCTTGCATGGTTGTCTATTTTCTATGCCGGCAACGGTTGAGGATGCCGTTTGTCTCGTCCTGAGACATTACCATAGGCCATCGGCCGTGCCTATGGCGGCGCGGGCGGCGACTGGCCGGGGCAGGGGGTGTCGCGGTATAATATTGTTCTAAAAGGATTTCCTCCCCGCAAGCTCCAGTGCCTCACTTCTCTTCAACCCGCAGCCTCGCTGCATCAGCCATCTGCCAACCATGTTGATACTGCCGGGTTCCAACGCCCTGTCCGCATTCCGTAACCAACGTCTCCTGTCGCAATTGCAGGCGGTCGCTCCGGCGATCACCGCGGTGCAGGCCCGTTTCTATCATTTCATCGATACCAGCGCGCCGCTTTCGGCGGAGGACACGGGCCGCCTGGACGCCATGCTGACCTACGGCGAACCGTTCGTTGGACAGAAGGCGGAGGGCGCCGCCGAAGAGTTCTTTGTCATCCCGCGCCTGGGCACGATTTCGCCGTGGGCCTCGAAGGCCACCGACATCGCCCACAACTGCGGCATGGCGCATGTGCACCGCATCGAGCGCGGCGTGGCCTACACGGTGTTCCTGAAGGGGGGGCTGCTGGGCAGTTCGCTGGGCGCGGCCAAGGCCTTGAACGCGGCGGAAACCGAAGCCGTGGCAGCCCTGCTGCACGACCGCATGACCGAGGCGGTGTTCGCCGAACGCGACGCCGCGGCGCGGCTGCGCGCCCAGGTGGCCGCGGAGAGCCGGCGGATCGCCGCCACCAGCGCCGGCCTCGCCGACGCGCAGCAGCGCCTCGGCGCGCTCGACGCGCGCGTGAACGCACGCCTGACCGAGCTGCGCAGGTCCCAGGACGAGCTGGTGCGCACGCGCATCCGTCTCACCCG
>JBKHWY010000695.1:0-1967 GCA_046566285.1 Gammaproteobacteria bacterium
GGTCCGAACGAGGGCTCGATGCTGCGCCCGGCCATGCGAAAGCCGTAGGGCAGGGCGTGCTGCTCGGCTTCCAGCACCCAGCGCGTCATGTGCGACAGGCGCAGTTCCAGGTTCATGAAGGTGGGCAGGGCGTCGAAGTCGAGCACCAGTTCGTCCAGCGCGCCGCCTTCGAAGTGCTTGGTCACCAGCTGGCCGCCGTCGGCAGGGTCGAGCCGCGCGATCTGGCGCCAGGCCAGGTGGCGCAGGGCGTCGCCCGGCTGGTAGCTGCGGATGCCGGCGAAGTCTTCGCTGCCGGCCTGGCCCTGGCCGTCGTCCAGGCTGACGCCGGAGGCGGGCAGGGGCGGCGCCACCGGTTCGGGGAAGGGGTACACCAGCACTTGCAGATCCGGCTGCCAGTAGGTCCAGGCGCGAAACAGCCCGAGCGGAAAGCGGGTGTGCAGGCGCACGCGCGGCGCGGCCATGCGGCCGCGTTCCCCGGTGGGCGCCGACAGGGTGACCGTGGTGCTGGCGTCCGGCGCCACGTCGGCCAGCTGGGACGCGCTGGCGGGATGCATGAATTCGATCGCCAGCGCATAGCGTGCACGAGAAGTCGGGTTGGCCAGCTGGAGCTCGAACTGGGCCGCTTCGCCGGCGAACACCGGCAGCGCACGCGCGCCGCGCAGGCGCAGCTGCACCAGGTTGCGGTAGGTGAACCAGATATCCACCACGCCGCATGCGCCCAGCGTGAAGGTCAGCGCGTAACCCAGGCCGAGGCTGTAGTTGATCGAGCCGATCAGGAGGATCAGGAGCAGCGCGCCGAAGCCCAGCCCGGCCTTGGTGGGCAGGATGTACACGCGCCGGCGCGCCACCGCCAGTTCACCCCGGTCGGCGGGATAGCTGCGCGTGCGCCATGCCTGGGCGCGCCGTTGCAGGGCCGCGATCATCTAGACCGCGACCGACTTCTGCAGCTGCAGCACCAGGTCGCGGCTGGCCAGCGCCGTGCCCTGGGCGGACTTGAGCGGACGCAGGCGGTGCGCGCACACCGGCACCAGCATGGCTTGCACATCCTCGGGGATGACATGGTCGCGCCCTTCCAGCGCGGCCCAGGCACGGGCCGCCTGCAGCAGGGCGATGGCGGCGCGCGGCGACAAGCCTTCGGCGAACATGCCGTTCTGGCGCGAGGCCTGGGCCAGCGCCTGCACGTAGTCGATCAGCGCCGGCGACGCGTGGATCTGGCGCAGCGCCCCTTGCGCGGCGGCCAGTTCGGCCGGCTGCATGGCCGCCGGCAGGGTCTTCAGCATCGCGCGCCGGTCCTCGCCCATCAGCAGGGCGCGCTCGGCGGCGGCGTCCGGATAGCCCAGCGACAGGCACATCAGGAAGCGGTCCAGCTGCGATTCCGGCAGCGGAAAGGTGCCCACCTGGTGCAGCGGGTTCTGGGTGGCGATGACAAAGAACGGTTCGGGCAGGCGCCGGGTGACGCCGTCGGCCGTGACCTGGCGCTCTTCCATCGCTTCCAGGAGGCCTGACTGGGTCTTCGGCGTGGCGCGGTTGATCTCGTCGGCCAGCAGCACCTGGGTGAAGATCGGACCGGGGTGGAACACGAAGCCGTTCTTCTCGCGCTCGTACACCGAGATGCCGGCCACGTCGGCCGGCAGCAAGTCGCTGGTGAACTGCACGCGGTTGAATTTCAGTCCCAGCGAGATGGCCAGGGCGTGCGCCAGCGTGGTCTTGCCCACGCCGGGCACGTCATCGATCAGCAGGTGGCCGCCGGCCAACAGGCAGGTCAGCGACTGGCGCACCTGCAAGTCCTTGCCGACCACGACCTGGGTGACCTGGCGGGCGACGGCATGCAATTTTTTAAACATAGTCCTCCAGTGGGTGCAAGCGGGCGGGCCTGCGAGTTGTGCCTGTGGATTGTGCGTGGGGCATGGTAGATTAGCGCCATGGGCAAACCAGGCTGCCACATTGGCCACATCATTTTGCCTGTC
>JBKHWY010000696.1:0-1940 GCA_046566285.1 Gammaproteobacteria bacterium
TGGAACATGGAATCGACCTCGGCGTCCAGCGCTTCGCGCGGCGTGACCGTGAAGGGGCCGATTCTCACCGGCACGTTGGTGCGCAACTGGTGCACGTGGACGAAGCCCAGCGCGCGCAGCATGTCGAACAATTCCTCGAACAGGCAGTACAGGTAGATGGGGGTGTCACGCGGCAGCAGGTCCAGGCTGTCGAGCGAGCAGTGGTCGTCGTGGTAGTGCGAGATGAAGACCGCCGCCGGACGCAGCGCGCGCACCCGCTCCAGGTCGAAGCGTACGTCGGGAAAGGCGTGGCAGTTGCGGCTGAAGGGATTCTCGACAATCGGATCGAACAGGATATCGACGCCATCGCAGCTGAACTGGTAGCCGGCATGCAGGATGCGGGCGATCGTGAGCGTCATCGCGAGCGCCGTCCTATTGCTGGGCTGCGATCAGGCGTTCGGGGGCGAGGATCGCATACTCCTGCAACAGTCCCGTGCCGAGCAGCTTGTCTCCGTGATACACGCGGACCCTGCCCGCTTCCAGCGGCACCTCCACCGGCTCCTTGCCCAAGGCCAGGCGCTGTCCGTGCAGGAAGCGCTTGGCCAGCTCGTCGGTAAGCCGGACCGCCGGGAAGGTGGACAGCAAGGCGTCCACCGGGGCCAGCAGCGCGGTCGGGCTGGTTTCCTGCGCCAGTTGCTCGAGCGTGACCATGCCTTCCGTCGTCAGTGCGCCTACCTGGGTGCGGCGCAACTCCTTCAGGTGGGCTCCGCAGCCGAGCGCGGCGCCGATGTCTTCGCCCAGCACGCGGATGTAGGTGCCCTTGCTGCAGGTAACCGACAGCTTGAGGAAAGGCGCGCTGTACTCGAGCAGTTCGAGTTTCCGGATCGTGACCGGCCGCGCTTCGCGCTCGAGCGTGATGCCTTCGCGCGCGTATTCATAATAGGCCTTGCCGTCGCGTTTCAGGGCGGAGTACATGGGCGGCACTTGCATGATGGGGCCGCGGAAGCGCGCCAGCACGGCTTCGATCTGCTCCACGGTGACGTTCACCTCGCCCGTGGCGATGGCTTCGCCTTCGGTATCGCCGGTGTTGGTCGTGATGCCGAGATGGACCACGGTCTCGTAGGTCTTGTCCGCTTCCAGCAAGTCCTGCGAAAACTTGGTCGCTTCGCCGAAGCACAGGGGCAAGAGGCCGGTGGCGAAGGGGTCGAGCGTGCCCGTGTGGCCCGCCTTTTTCGCGTTCATGTAGCGCTTGGCCTTGATGAGGGCGTCATTGGAGGACAGGCCGACGGGCTTGTCGAGCAGGAGGACGCCGTCGACCAGGTCGCGTGGGCGTTTGATGCGGGGTTGGGTCATGGAAGCTGTGTGTGGCTGCGAAGTGGACCATTGCAGTTGGCCCTTCCACGTCGCCCTGGCGCAGGCCAGGGCCCATGGCGCATCTGCTCTGACGCGCTATCGATCCTGGCCTGCGCCAGGATGACGGATCTTAGTGTGTAGTGAACGCCTGCCTTGCGACTTGCCACAAGTACGCAAGCTTATTCCACCGGCTCATCCGGCTCGGCATCGGCCGCCCGGCTGGCATTGGCCTGGTCGATCAGCGCCGACATTTCCATGCCGCGCGAGGTCGAGGTGTCGTACACGAAGTGCAGTTGCGGCAGCGTGTGGATGTGCAGGCGCTTGCCCAGCTGGTTGCGGATGAAGCCGGCGGCGGCGGTGAGGCCATCGCTGGTGTTCTTCACCGATTCCACGTCGTCCTTCAACAGAGTGAAGTACACCTTGGCATGCGCGTAGTCCGGCGTAATCTGCACTTCGGTGATGGTCACCATGCCGATGCGCGGGTCCTTCAAGCCATACGCGATGATCTCGGCCAGATCGCGCTGGATCTGGTCGGCGACGCGGACGCCCCGGGCCGGCATGCTTTTGCTGTGTTTTGCCATATTCTGATACTACTCTTTTTCCAATAC
>JBKHWY010000697.1:0-1912 GCA_046566285.1 Gammaproteobacteria bacterium
CGCAACCCGGGCCTGATGACCACCGCGGACCTGGCCGCCTACGCCCCGCGCCGCCGCGACGCGCTCTGTGCGCCCTACCGCGCCTTCACGGTCTGCGGCTTCCCGCCGCCCTCCTCCGGCGGCGTCGCCACCCTGCAGATCCTGGCCTTTCTCGCGCACCAGGACATGCCGGGGCTCGGACCGCGGCGGCCGGGGCACGGGCGCGTGCAGTCGCTGGTGTTGACGCTCCCGCCGCTGGCCACCCTGATGCTCGTGCTGGACGCGTGACCATGGCGGCCTATCCGCTGGGCGCGCACTGCATCGACGGTGGCGTCAACTTCGCCCTGGTCGCTCCCCATGCCGAGCGCGTCGAACTGTGCCTGTTCGATGCGGCCGGCTCGCACGAGACGGCGCGCATTGCGCTTGCCGATTGCGATGCCGGCGTCTGGCATGGCTTCGTTCCGGGTCTGGCGGCAGGGCAGGTGTACGGCTACCGCGTGCATGGAGCCGACGACCCCGCGCGCGGCCTGCGCTTCAACCCGGCCCTGGTGGTGCTGGACCCGTACGCGCGCGACATCGTCGGCCAGTACCGGGGCCAGGACGGCGCGCTCAAGGCGCGCGTCACCGAGGATGCCCACGACTGGGGTGAGGATCGCCCGCCGCGCGTGGCGCCGGCCGACACGGTGCTGTATGAAACCCACGTGAAGGGCTTCACCCGCCTGCTGGACGGCGTGCCGGACGAACTGCGCGGCACCTACGCCGGCCTCGCGTCGGAGGCGGCGCTGGCGCACCTCGAACGCCTGGGCGCCACCAGCGTCAGCCTGCTGCCCGTGCACCACCGCGCCGACGAACCGCGCCTGCTGCAGCACGGCCTTTCGAACTACTGGGGCTATTCCACCATCGGCTATTTCGCGCCCGAGCCGCGCTACTGGTCCGGCCGCGCCGGGACCACGCCCGCCTCCGAACTGCGCGACGCCATCAAGGCCTTGCACGCGCGCGGCATCGAAGTGATCCTGGACGTGGTCTACAACCACACGGCGGAGCTGGACGAACTGGGGCCGACCCTGTCGATGCGGGCGATCGACAATCCGCTCTACTATTACCTGCGCCCGGACGACGCGGCGCTGTACGAGAACTGGACCGGTTGCGGCAATACGCTCAACCTGTCCGAACCGCGCGTGCTGCAGCTGGTGATGGATTCGCTGCGCCATTGGGTGCAGGCCTACCATGTGGACGGCTTTCGCTTTGACCTGGCGCCCGTGCTGGGCCGCGATGCACGCAGGTTCTCCAATCGGGCCGCCTTCTTTGCCGCCGTGCGCCAGGACCCGGTGCTCGCGCAGGTCAAGCTGATCGCCGAACCCTGGGACATCGGCCCGGACGGCTACCAGCTTGGGCGCTTCCCGGCCGGCTGGCTGGAGTGGAACGACCGCTTTCGCGACACCATGCGCGCCTTCTGGCTGCGCGGCGACGTGTCGCTGGGCGCGTTTGCCCAGCGCTTCGCCGGGTCGAGCGACCTGTTCGAAGTCCCGGGCCGCACTGTGGCGGCCAGCGTCAACTTCATCTGCGCGCACGACGGCTTCACGCTGGCGGACCTGGTCAGCTACGACCACAAGCACAATGAAGCCAATGGCGAAAACAACCGCGACGGCCATGCGCACAACCTGAGCTGGAATTGCGGCGTTGAAGGCCCGACCTGCGATGCCGACGTGCTGGCCCTGCGCGCGCGCCTGCAGCGCGCGCTGCTGGCCACCCTGGTGTTCGCGCACGGCACGCCCATGCTGCTGGGGGGCGACGAGATCGGCCATAGCCAGGGTGGCAACAACAATGCGTATTGCCAGGACAATGCCACCACCTGGCTCGACTGGCCGGGCGCCGACCACGCGCTGGCGGCCTTTGTCGCCCGCCTCCTGGCCCTGCGCAAGCGCTATCCCGA
>JBKHWY010000698.1:0-1903 GCA_046566285.1 Gammaproteobacteria bacterium
CTTCGAACGCGGTCAGCCCTTGCGTCACCAGATACCGGTGACGTAACGGGTCGGAAGTTCAGCGTCAGCGGATCCGCAACCCCTGCGCGTCGATCGCCACCCGCTCGGCATCGGTCTTCATAAATTGCTCAAGATTGGCCCGTGCCGACGCGCGGAAGTTGCGCGCGACGTTGGCGTCCGGCGGCTGGCGCTTGAGCGCTTCCCGGGTCACCGCCATGAACGTGCCGATGATGGCCATCTGCTCGTACAACTGGCGCTTGTCCGATGCGCTGGTGCGCACGAAGGCCGGGTTGTCCGCCAACACCTTGCGCATCTGCGCCACCAGGGCAGTAAAGTGCGGGTCGGGCAGGTCGACATCGCGGTAGGCCATGTAGCTGCCGGCGATAAAGGCGGCCGCCGCACCCGCGACATCGTCCTCGGGAATGCCGAGCTTGGCCGCGAGCTTCTGGTAGCTGCGCAGCGATTCGTCGAATGCCTGTTCGATCTGCGCGCGTTGTCCGGCCGGGTAGCGCGCCGCCAGCGCGTGCGCGGTGCCAGTGCTGCTTGACGACTTCGGGGCAATGGTGGCGCCTTTGCTTGCGGCTGGACTGGCCGCCTTGCCACCCTGCCCGTTTTGTTCGTTGATCAGGCGAAGGTTCTCGCTGGCCAGGTTCCCCATGATCATGGGCGCCAGGGTCTGCGGCATTTTCACGTAGCCCTGGAAGGGCGCATAGTCGGCATGGGCCAGCCCTGCCACGCTCAACAGGGCAGCCGTACTCCAGGCCGCCCATCGCGTCGATGGTTCCATCCGTAGTCTCCTCGCTCAAAGCCTGTCTTTACATGGTTGATGCGGCGTAGGGTAAACGATCTGCACCCCACGCTGCCAATGTGGCTGGCACCCTTGAGATTGGCAATCGCTTTAGAATGGCCCCCACTGCAAAGGAGGCGCTATGTCCAAGAAAGATGTTCCCGGAGTGGGTGAATACGGCGGCCCGGCCGGTGGCTGGGGCGCGCTGCAGGCGGTGGCCAAGGCGGTGCGCGGCGAGATGTCGGCGCACCGCGCCACCATCATGCTGCAGGTGAACCAGCCCGACGGCTTCGATTGCCCGGGCTGCGCCTGGCCCGATCCGCGCGAAGGCTCGTCCTTCGAATTCTGCGAGAACGGCGCGAAGGCGGTGTCGTGGGAAGCCACCAACAAGCGCGTCACGCCCGAGTTCTTCGCCCAGCACAGCGTGAGCGACTTGTGGGAGCGCGAGGACTTTTTCCTGGAATGGGAAGGGCGCCTGACCCACCCGATGGTGTACGACGCGGCCAGCGACCATTACGTGCCGATCTCGTGGGATGAGGCGTTCCGCCGCATCGGCGAACAGTTGCGCGCCCTGCCCGACCCCAACATGGCCGAGTTCTACGCGTCCGGACGGGCGTCCAACGAGGCGGCCTTCCTGTACCAGCTGTTCGTGCGCGAGTACGGCACCAATAATTTCCCGGACTGCTCGAACATGTGCCACGAGGCCACCAGCGTCGGCCTGCCGAAGTCGATCGGGGTCGGCAAGGGCACGGTCACGCTGGAAGACTTCCACCATTGCGATGCGATTTTTTCGTTCGGTCACAATCCGGGCACCAACCACCCGCGCATGCTGGCGACCTTGCGCGAAGCGTCGCTGCGGCATGCGCCCATCGTGGTGTTCAATCCGCTCAAGGAACGCAGCCTGGAGCGCTTCAAGTCGCCGCAAAGCCCCGTCGAGATGACGGTCGGGAAGGCGGTGACTATCGCGACGTCGTATTACCAGGTCAAGGTCGGCGGCGATACGGCCGTCGTGCAGGGCATGATGAAGGCGCTGCTGGCGATGGACGCGGTCCAGCGTGCGCAAGGTCAGCGCGGCGTGCTCGATGACGAATTTATCCGCGACCACACCACCGGGCT
>JBKHWY010000699.1:0-1901 GCA_046566285.1 Gammaproteobacteria bacterium
GGCCAAGGTCAAGGGCAACACCTCGTACGCGGGCAGCCTGGACGAGCCGGGCAATCCGACGGCGTCGTTCCGCGTCGAGCAGTTGCCGACCGGCGAGATTATTTCAGTCAAGAAAATGAAGAGCAGCGGCGTGCCGTCCTTCGACGACGCCGTTGAAAAAGGCATCACCAAATCGTCCCCACTGCCAAAGAAGAAAGATGGTACGGTAGAGCGCACATTGAACATTGGTTTCTCGATGAAAGACCTGAACTGATCTTTGCGTAGGCCAATCTATACCCAAATGAATTGCCAGCCATATAGCCATATGAAGAAATTCACTACCCTGTTATTCAGCGCCAGCCTGCTGCTCGCGTCCAGCGCGCAAGCCCAGCTGCGCGTGGAAATCGCCGGTGTCGGCAGCAACCAGATTCCCATCGCCGTGGCCGCGTTTGCCGACGAAGGCATCGCCCCGGCCCAGGTCTCGGCCATCATCAAGGCCGACCTGGAGCGCAGCGGCGTCTTCAAGGTCATCGACGCCGGCACCGTCATCTCGGAGTCCGCTTCGGTGGACTACGGCCAGTGGAAGTCGCGCGGGGCCGATGCGCTGGTGGTCGGCAGCGTCAACAAGCTGCCGGACGGCCGTTTCGAAGTGCGCTACAAGCTGCTCGACACCATCAAGAGCGCACAACTGTCGAGCCTGAACGAAGCCACCCAGCCGCGCTATGCGCGCCTGTCGGCGCACCGCATCGCCGACGACATCTACCAGAAGCTGACCGGCGTGCGCGGCGCCTTCTCGGCCCGCATCGCCTACGTCAACGAGAACCGCGGCGCCAAGGACTACCGCCTCGAAATCGCCGATTCGGACGGCGAAGGCGTGCAGGTGGCGGTGCGCTCGGTCGAACCGATCATCTCGCCCTCGTGGTCGCCGGACGGCACCAAGGTTGCTTACGTGTCGTTCCGCGAATACCGTAAACCCGTGATTTTTGTACAGGACCTGGTGACCGGCAACCGCAAGGTGGTGGTCAACGAAAAAGGCAGCAACTCCGCCCCGGCCTGGTCGCCGGACGGCAGCACCCTGGCCGTGGCCCTGTCCAAGGAAGGCCATACTCAGATCTATTCCGTGGGCGTGGATGGCGGCGGCCTGCGCCGGCTGTCGAACAGCAGCGGCATCGACACCGAACCGCACTACTCCGCCGACGGCCAGTGGATTTATTTCACGAGCGACCGCAGCGGCGGCCCGCAGATCTACAAGATGAGCGCCAGCGGCGGCGACGCCAAGCGCGTCACCTTCAATGGCTCGTACAACATCAGCCCGCGCCTGTCCTCCGACGGCAAGACGCTCGCCTGGATTTCCCAGCGCGACGGCGGGTATGCCCTTTACGCGATGGACCTGGCCAGCGGCCAGGAAATTCGCCTGGCCGACCAGGCCACCGAACCGAGTTTCTCGCCCAACGGCAAATACATCATGTACGCAACCCGGGCCGGCGGACGCACGTCGCTGGCCGTGGTATCGGTCGATGGCAGGGTCAGACAGCGTTTGACTACCCAGGCAGGAAACATCCGGGAACCCAGCTGGGGACCGTTCTTAAAATAATTGATTGAGACTTTTTTACGTGACCAGGAGAAGAACCATGCGCAATTTCAAACATGTAGCATTTATCGTTGCGAGCGCCGCCCTGCTCTCAGCTTGCAGCTCCCCAGTGAAGCTGAACGACGCGCCAGTGGTCGAGAAGACCCCGCCTGCCCAGCCGGCGGCGCCGGTCGCGGACACCCGCGATGTGCGTCCAGTGGAAACCGGCGCCGTCGATCCGCTCAACGATCCGAAAGGCGTGCTGGCCAAGCGCAGCGTGTACTTCGACTATGACAGCTACGTGGTGCGCGACGACGGCAAGCCAGTGGTGGAATCGCACGCGGCTTACCTG
>JBKHWY010000700.1:0-1893 GCA_046566285.1 Gammaproteobacteria bacterium
ACGAAGGTTAACAGCGATGCTGAACGTTTACAACGGCAAAATAAAAAATGCCGTTCAGTCTTAACTGAACGGCATTAGCAGCGATGCGGCATTTTTTTGTCTATTCGATTCGCAAGTAGCGTTCTGCACCACCCGCGCCACACAAAAGCCGCAACTTTCCACGCGCTCGCGCAATAACTGTTAAGCGACGGCTATACTGCCCCGAAAGTTAATTCCTCGGGACAAAATCGTGATCGCCGCCTCACCCGTCTTCAGCCAGATCGTCGCCGCCGCCAGCCTGCTCTACGTGCTCCTGGGCCTGGCCACGCTGGGCGTGAACATCGGCACGCGCGCCCGTCCGGCCAGCCAGCTGCGCCTGCAGGTATATGCGTGGTGGCTGATCTTCCCGGTGGTGTCCGTCAGCCTCTACCTGTATCCGCTGGGCCCATCGCTGCTGGTGCTGCTGATCGGCGCGCTGGCCGCGCGCGAACTGCTGCGCCTGTGGCAGGGCCTCGGACGCACACACACCCACCTGCTGCTGGCCACCTTCGTGTTCGCGCTGGCCGGCGTGAGCTTCATCCTGGCGCTCGCGCGCGGCAGCGCGGGCCCCAGCTGGCTGTTCTACCTGTTCGTGCTGACGGCCTTGAACGACATCGGCCAGTTCGTCACCGGCACCCTGTTCGGCCGCCAGAAGGTGGCGCCCACCATCAGCCCGAACAAGACCTGGCAGGGCCTGGCCGGAGGCGTGGCCATCAGCGTGCTGCTGTCGCTGGCGCTGGGCAGTTTTCTCGCGCTGGCTCCGGCACGCTGGCTGGCCGGCGCCGGCGCGGCGCTGGCGCTGGCCGGCTTCGCCGGCGACATCGCCTTCTCCTTCGTCAAGCGGCGCCTCGCCATCAAGGATTTTTCGACGCTGATCCCCGGCCACGGCGGCATCCTCGACCGCGTCGACAGCCTGGTGCTGACGGCGCCCCTGCTGTACTTCGCCATCGCCCTCACCCTTTGACCCCAAGGACCTGTATGAAAGTGGAACAGCACACCGGATGGCTCACCAGCGAGTCCGGCTTCGACAGTTTTGACGGCACCCGCCTGTTCTATCGCAGTTGGCGCCCCCAGCAGGTGCGCGCCGGCCGGCCGCGCGCGCTCATCTTCCTGCATCGCGGGCACGAGCACTCCGGCCGCATCGCCGCGCTGGTCGAACAATTCGGCCGGCGCGAGGACTGGGCCTTTGCCTACGACGCGCGCGGCCATGGCCATTCGCCCGGTGAGCGCGGCTTCGCCCCGAGCTTCGATGCGCTGGTGCGCGACCTCGACACCTTCATCACACATATCGAACGCACCCATGGCATCGCCAGAGCCGACATGGTGGTGGTGGCCAACAGCGTCGGCGCCGTGATCGCCGCCACCTGGCTGCACGACTATGCGCCGCGCGTGCGTGGCGTGATCATGGCCGCCGCCGCCTTCAGCATCAAGCTGTACGTGCCGCTGGCGAAACCCGCGCTGCGCTTGGCGCGCCGCTTCAAGCCGGACCTGGCGGTGACCAGCTACATCCGCCCCGGCATGCTGACCCACTCGGTCGAGGAAGCGCGCGCCTACGCGTCCGATCCGCTGATCGCCAAGGCCATCTCGGCCAAGATCCTGCTGGAGCTGGCCGACACGGCCGAGCGCATCGTGGAGGACGCTGCCGCCATCGACACCCCGATCCTGATGCTGGCCGCCGAGCGCGACTTCGTCGTCAAGCTCGAACCCCAGCAGCGCTTCTACGAACGGCTGGCGTCCAAACACAAGCGCTTCGTGCTGCTGCCGGACTGCTACCACGCCGTGTTCTACGAACGCGATACCCGTGTCGCTCTGGAGGAAAGCCGCACCTTCATCGAACGCTGCTTCGAGGACGAACTGGCGCCGCTGGCCCAGTAC
>JBKHWY010000701.1:0-1882 GCA_046566285.1 Gammaproteobacteria bacterium
CTGGAGGCGGCCGCCATCATTTCCTTCATCGTGGCCGGGCCGTCGAACAGCAGGGTCACGCGGTTGCCGGCAATCAGCGGCACGCCCGTGGCGGCTTCTTCCAGCGCCGCCAGTGCCTTCAGGTCGGGCGAGGCCTTGGCCCAGCGGCGCGCCAGCAATTCCGCCGTCTGCCTGGACGGCAGCTTGCCCTTGGCCAGCGTCACCGTGGGCGTGGCCTTGCGGTTCGACAGCTCGGACAGGTTGTCGACGTTGGGCAGCGACGCGCACGCCGACACCATGGCCGCCAGCATCACCCCGGCAAGCTGCAGGATCAGGACTCGGAAAGGGGCGTGCGATGGCTTCATGGGGTTCTCCTTGACTGCGCTTCGGCCGCGTCTTTCGGGCCGATGAAAAAGTCGAGTGGTGCGGCGCGGAACTGGCGTCCGATGGTGCGCAGCAGGCGGGCGCCGTGCTTGAGCCGGATCTTGCGGGCACGCAGCGCCACCCACAGGGCCAGGCCGAAGCTGACCACCAGGTTGACGGCGCCGATGGCGAGAACGCCCGCGACCGAGGTGGCGGCCAGCTCCCAGCTGATGCGCTGGTCGAGGCCCACGAAGGCGGTGGCGAAGTTGGCGGCCGAGAAGGTCACGTGGCGGATGTCGAGCGGCAGGCCGAGCAGGTAGCCCAGCGTGCCCATGGTGCCGAGCAGGATGCCGAAGTAAAAGTTGCCCATCAGCCCGCCCAGGTTGTTCTCGATATAGCGGCCCAGCCGTTCGAGGCGGCGCGTGCCGATCAGCCCGCCCAGCCCGCGCAGCTGGCGGATGCGCTGGGCCATCTGCGTGTACAGGGCCTTGTTGTCGTAGTAGCCGGAGATCAGCCCGGCCACGAACAGGCATACGCCGGCAATGGCGGCGTACAGCAGGGCAGGGCTGTGCAGCGGGTCGATGTCTTCCAGCAGGTGCATGGCCTTTTGCGGGCTGACCAGGTGGTGGCCCGTCAGGGCCTGATAGCCGAGCGCGATCAGGTAGGCCGTCGGCAGCACCGTGGCCAGGTTGCCCAGCACGGCCACGCATTGGGTGCGGAACACCTTGTTGACCAGCCGGGCCAGGCTGTCCAGGTCAACGTGGCGGGTCTCCCCGGCCGACAGGGCGGCGGCGATGCGCGCGGCCGTCATCGCCGGCTGCTTGGTGGCGATGGTCCAGTGCAGCAGGTGGATGAACATGAAGCCGAGCGAATAGTTCATGCTGAACAGGAACGCCTCGACCAGGGGCGCGGCGCGCAAGGTGGCCAGCAGAATCTTGAACATCGCCATGAAGCCGACGATGCCGCCCGCGCCCGCCGAGGACAGGAACATGCCGCGCAGTTCGCGGCGCGAATCGGCGATGTAGTGTTCGCCGGTGCGGCTGGCGTTTTCCGTCACGTTGCGCGCCAGCAGGTCGATGTTGTCGGCCACCAGGTCGTGCACGGTGTACTTCTCGTTATGGGCCTGCACCAGCTCCTGGGCCAGCGCGATGGCGGCGGCCCGATGCAGGCTGGTGGGCGGCTCGGCGGCCGGCGTGGCGGCCGGGGTGGCCGCACGCACGACGGCTTCCAGGTCGACAGTGGGCGCGCTCGGCAGCTGGCCGCTCACGTCGACCAGGAACAAGAGTTTCCTCAGCCGGTCGATGCTCTGCGTGAGCGCCACCAGCAGGTAAGTCAAGGCCACGCTGGTGCCCTGCGTGCGCGCATTCCTGCGCACCGTAGCCACCACCTCGTCGCACTGGTCGAGCATCACCAGCAGGTGGCGCGGGTCGTCCGGGCGCGGCAGCGAACCCTCGAGGAAGCGGCCGTATTCGTCGAGGTAGTGGTTGACCTCGATGTTCTGCATCAGGAAGGGCGAATCGAAATCCTCGATCTCGCTGTA
>JBKHWY010000702.1:0-1840 GCA_046566285.1 Gammaproteobacteria bacterium
TGGTGTTCATCACCTGCAGGCGGTACACGTTCTCGATCAGGCCATCGTCGACTTCGCGCCCCATCGAACCGCGGTCGCGCAGCACGTCGAGCTTCAAGGGCGTGCGCAGTGCCAGGGTGGCGAAGAACGCTGTCACCAGGATCGCCAGCAGGCCGGCGTAGATCAGCACGCGCGGGCGCAGCACCCGGCGCGCTGTCTGGCGCGGCGTCCAGCCCTGCTCCATGGCGTTATCAGTCGAGTAGCGGATCAGGCCACGCGGCAAATCGATCTTGTCCATCACGCCATTGCAGGCATCGATGCAGGCGGCGCAGCCGATGCATTCGTACTGCAGACCCTTGCGGATGTCGATCCCCGTCGGGCACACCTGCACGCACATGCTGCAGTCGATGCAGTCGCCCTTCTTTTCTCCGTTCCGGGCGGTCTGCTTCGGGCTGCGCGGCTCGCCGCGCGCTTTGTCATACGTGACGATCAGGGTGTCCTGGTCGAACATCGAACTCTGGAAGCGGGCGTACGGGCACATGTACTTGCACACCTGTTCGCGCAGCCAGCCGGCGTTGCCGTAGGTGGCCAGCGCATAGAAGCCGATCCAGAACGCTTCCCAGGGGCCCAGCGCGAACGCGCCGATGGCCGGGAACAGTTCGCGCACCGGGGTGAAGTAGCCGACAAAGGTGATGCCGGTGTAGAGCGCCACGATCGACCAGGCCGTGTGCTTGGCGCTCTTCTTGGCCAGCTTCTCGGCCGACCATGGCTGGCGGTCCAGGCGGATGCGGGCGCTGCGCGCGCCTTCGATGCGGCGCTCGATCCACATGAAGATCTCGGTGTACACCGTCTGCGGGCAGGCAAAGCCGCACCATACACGGCCCGCCACCGCCGTTACCATGAACAGCAGGTAGGCGCTGATGATGAGGAGCGCCGCCAGGTAGATGAAGTCCTGCGGCCACAGCACCAGGCCGAAGATATAGAACTTGCGCGCGCCCAGGTCGAACAGGACGGCCTGGCGGCCGCCCCAGGTCAGCCAGGGCATGCCGTAGAACACCAGCTGGGTCAGCCACACGCAGGCCCAGCGCAAGCTTGCGTAGCGGCCCTTGGCTTCACGCGGATAGATCTCCTCGCGTGCGGCGTACATCCGGATCACGGTCGGCTTGGGCGGGGTCTGTGCGGGCATGTTCATTTCTTCGCCACCACCGTGGGCGTAGCGGCTCCCTCGTTGGACAGGCTCCACACGTAGGCGGCCAGCACGTGCGCCTTGTCTTCGCCGAGGAAGTCCTCGAACGATGGCATGGTGTTGTCGCGGCCCTTGCGGATGGTTTCCATGATGGTCTCGGGGCTGCCGCCATGCAGCCAGATCTTGTCGGCCAGGTTGGGGGCGCCCAGCGCCGGATTGCCGTGCGCATCGCCGCCGTGGCAGCCCATGCAGACGGCGAACTTGCCCTTGCCCATGCTGGCCTTGATCGGATCGGCCGCGCTGGAGCCGGACAGGCTCTTGACGTAGTGCGCCACGTTTTCGATATCCTGCTCGCTGCCGACCGCGCCACCCATCGGCGGCATCTGGCCGTGGCGGCCTTTCAGGATGGTTTCCTTGATGGTTTCCGGCGCGCCGCCATACAGCCAGTCGTTATCGGTCAGGTTGGGGAAGCCCTTGTTGCCGCGTGCGTCCGAACCGTGACACTGCGCGCAGTAGGTCAGGAACAGGCGTTCGCCGATGGCGTGGGCCTGCGGGTCGGCAGCCACCGCCTTCAGGTCCTGGCTGCGGTAGCGCGCGAACAACGGGCCGTAGTCGGCGCTGGCCTTGGCCAGTTCTTCCTTGTATTCGCCGCTGGATTTCCAACCCAGCTTGCCG
>JBKHWY010000703.1:0-1823 GCA_046566285.1 Gammaproteobacteria bacterium
AACAGATCCGCGCCATCCGCGCCCAGGTCGACACGCCGCTGGAATACTTCGTCCACGGCGCCCTGTGCGTGGCGTTTTCCGGCCAGTGCTACATCTCGCACGCCGACACCGGCCGCAGCGCCAACCGGGGCGATTGCTCGCAAGCCTGCCGCCTGCCCTACACCCTGTCCGATGGCCAGGGCCGCGTGGTGGCTTACGAAAAGCATCTGCTGTCGATGAAGGACAATGACCAGAGCCGCAACCTGGAAGCCCTGGTCGACGCCGGCATCCGCTCGTTCAAGATCGAAGGCCGCTACAAGGACATGGGCTACGTGAAGAACATCACCGGCCACTACCGCCTGCTGCTCGACGAGCTACTGGAGCGCCGCCCCGAGTTCACGCGCGCTTCCAGCGGCCGTACCCAGATCCTGTTCACGCCGGACGTCGACAAGAACTTCCACCGCGGCCACACCGACTACTTTGCCCAGGGGCGCCAGGACGATATCGGCGCCTTCGATTCGCCCAAGTACGTGGGCGTGGAGCTGGGCACCGTGACGCGCATCGGGGGCGACCACATCGACCTCGTGACCAATGCGCCGATGGCCAATGGCGATGGCCTGAACTACATGCACAAGCGCGACACGGTCGGCCTGCAGGCCAACACCGTGAAAAAGCTGGGCGACAGCGCGGATGGCCAGCTGTGGCGCGTGTTCCCCAATGAGCTGCTGGGCACGCTCACCGGGCTGAAGGTCGGCACCGCCATCCACCGCAACCGCGACCATCAATGGGAAGCGGCGCTGAACAAGAAATCCTCCGAGCGCAAGGTGGGCGTGCAGCTGACCCTGTCCGAACAGCCCGGCGGCCTGCGCCTGGCCATCCGCGACGAGGATGGCATCTGCAGCGTCACCGACGCCCCGGTGCAGTTGCAGCCGGCCCAGCAAGCGGCCCAGGCGGACAGCGCCCTGCGCACCAGCCTGGCCAAGCTGGGCAACACCATGTTCGAGTGCCGGGAGGTGACGCTGACTCTCTCGCAGCCCTGGTTCGTGCCCACCGGCGTGATCAACGGCCTGCGCCGCGATGCCATCGCCGCGCATGAAGCGGCGCGCCTGGCTGCCTGGCAGCGCCCGGCGCGCAAGGCTGCGGCCGAGCCGCCGGCGGTCTATCCGGATGCGCAGCTGAGCTACCTGGCCAATGTGTACAACGAAAGGGCGCGCGCGTTCTACCACAAGCACGGCGTGCAGCTGATCGCCGCCGCGTATGAGGCGCACGAGGAAGCCGGTGAAGTGCCGCTGATGATCACCAAGCACTGCCTGCGCTTCTCGTTCAACCTGTGCCCGAAACAGGCCAAGGGTGTGCAGGGCGTGCAGGGCCAGGTCAAGGCCGAGCCGATGACCCTGGTCAGCGGCGAAGAGCGCTACACGCTGCGCTTCGACTGCAAGCCGTGCGAAATGCACGTGGTGGGGGCCATGAAGCCGGGCATCCTGAAGTCACCGCCACCTTCGGCCGTGCCCTATAGTCCGCTGGTGTTCCATCGCCAGCGTCCGCGCGCCTGAGCCATCTGGACAGCGACGCTGCGGCAAACATGCTGCCAAAAAAAACAGNCCGACTGAACTTCCAGTCGGCCTGCTCACATGGGCGCCGCCTTAAGGCGCAGCGCGCACGTCCGGTCGGCTTCTAGCCGCCGTGGGGTAACTTTCTCATCGACAGGTACACGCTGTACAGCGCTGCCAGTCCCACCAGCGCATACACCATGCGCGACAGCGCCGACAAGTGGCCGAAAATCGCCGCCACCAGATCGAACTCGAACAGCCCCACCAGTCCCCAGTTCAAGCCGCCAATGATCA
>JBKHWY010000704.1:0-1825 GCA_046566285.1 Gammaproteobacteria bacterium
TGGCATGGACTCGATCGGCGCCACCAAGATCGCCACCCATCTGAACGAGACGCTGGGACTGCAGCTGAGCGGCGCGCTGTTCATGGAGCTCAACTCGGCCGCCAAGCTGATGGAGCACCTGCGCGCGCATGCACCGGCGCCCGTGACCCCGGCACCCGTCGCACCTGCACCGCAGCCGGTGGCGCCACCACAGGCAAGTCCCCAACCGCAGGCTCCGGCCACCCCAAGCGCCCCGACCGGCGAACGCGCCGCCATCATCGGCTACGACGCCCGCCTGCCGGGCGCCGGCGATGTGGACAGCTATTGGGACAACGTGCAGCGCAAGGCCATCAGCATCGCCGCGGTGCCGGCCACGCGCTGGAAGGAGCGTGGTGTGGCCACCAAGGGCAAGGACACCAAGGAGCAGGGCGACTACGCCAGCATGCAGCATGCCGCGCTGATCGAGGACATCGACGCCTTCGACCCCGCCTTCTGGGGCATCGACGAGGCGGCTGCCCGTGCCATGGACCCGCAGGAACGCCTGCTTTTGAAAAGCATCTGGCACTGCGTCGAGCATGCCGGCATCGCCATGAAGGATTTGACGCGGGGCCGTGTGGGCCTGTTCCTGACGCTCGATTCGTCCGACTACCAGGTGCTGGCGCGTGCCCGGGGCGCCCAGCCCGACACCCAGCCCCTGATGAGCGTGGGGATGATCGCCAACCGCATTTCGTACTACTGCAACTTCACCGGTCCGAGCGAGGCGATCGACAACGCCTGCGCCAGCACCTACGTGGCGCTCAAGCGCGCTGCCCAGGCCCTGGCCAGCGGCGAATGCGACAGCGCGATCGTGGGCGGCGCCAAGATCCTGCTCGACCCGGCCGGTTTCCGTGGCCGCGATGAGGGCGAGATCCTCAGCCGGGGCGGACGCATGTACCCGTTCGACGCGCGCGCCGACGGCTATGTGCGCGGCGAGGGCGTGGGCTGCGTGCTGCTCAAGAACCTCGAGCAGGCCAGCCGCGACGGCGACACCATCCATGCGGTGGTGGCCGGCGTCGGGGTGACCCACAACGGCCGTGGCGCCTTGTCGCAGGTAGCGCCCAGCGTGGACGGCCAGTACCGCGCCATTCGCGCCGCCTACCGGGCAGCCGGCGTGTCGCCGGCCAGCGTCAGCTACATCGAGGCGCACGGCACCTCCAACAGCTTCAGCGACGCGGCCGAATTCGCGGCGTTCAAGCAGTTCTTCAAGGAGGAGCTGGGACAGGACGCCTACCGCGCGCACCGCTGCGCAGTCAGCACCGTCAAGGCCAACATCGGCCACCTGGAGGGTGCCTCGGGCATTGCCTCGCTGCTCAAGGCCGTGTGCGCGATCCGCGACCGCAAGATCGCGCCGACCGCCACCTGGTCCACCCTGCATCCATCGATCCTGCTCGACAAGTCTCCGTTCTGGCTGCCCACCGAGCTGACGGACTGGCAGGCGCCGGCTGGCGCACCGCTGCGCATGGGCCTGCACTCGATCGGCATCGGTGGCGTGAACGCCCACGTGATCCTGGAAGAGGGCACGGCTCAAGCGGCGCCGATGTCGGCGGCACCCGCTGCCGGCACCGCGCAGCTGGTGCTGCTGTCGGCCAAATCGCCGGCCGCGCTGGAGGCGCTGCGCAAGGATTGGCACGCGCAGGTTGCGGCCCTGCCGCACGAGGGGGAGGAAGGACGGCGCCTGCTGGCCGACCTGGCGTACAGCTCCCGCCAGGCGCGCGAGCCGATGGCATGCCGGGCTGCGTATGTGGTGAGCGACCTGGCCGCGCTGAAGGCGGCACTGGCACTCCCCGTGGAGCAGCTTGAACGCCAG
>JBKHWY010000705.1:0-1819 GCA_046566285.1 Gammaproteobacteria bacterium
ACAAAGACGCCGGATAACTCTCCCGTCAAGTGGACGCTGAGCGTACTACTGATTGGCGAGAAAAAGACTCGGTCGGGTCCAGTCCGACGAGGTATCGTGATGCGCGTTATCGAACTATGGGCAATGTGGCGCTTATGGAAGGCAGGAAAAAAGTGATTGAGTACAGGTCCGCTTTCGTTGTGAAGTCGCGCGAAGGCTCGGCCGATGGCGTTGGGTCGTTGAGCGTACCTTAGGATGGCTACACCGCTTTCGCAGATTGCGAATCCGGTACGAGCGACGAGCAGACATCCATGAGGCCTTCCGTTCGCTCGCTTGCTCTCTCATCTGTTAACGGTAGGTCGAACGGTTTTGTCAGGCGCCCTCAGGCGCCGCGCAGCTTGACCCAGCTGCTCTTGTACAGGACCGGACCGGTGGGCGCGTTCGGATTGGGCGAGCCGCCCTTGGGCTCCAGGCTGACGGCCAGCGCCGCCACGTCCGGTCCCACGGCGCGTGCATTCAGGGCCAACTGAGCGCTGACGTTGTCGGGCAGGACCCCCAGTGAGCGTGTCGCGCCCGCTCCGGTGATGGCCCACAATTGCAGGGTGCGGTCATCGGCCACCTGCAAACCGGCCGCAGTGCGCACGCTCAGGGTGCCCTGCCGGCTATCGGCCAGCACCGTCACGGCCGCACGGCCGCTTTCATCGACCAGCACCGCCAGCTGGTCGACGCGAGCCGGGCCCACATCCGGCGTTCGCATGACCAGCACCCCGACCAAGGCCAGAGCCGCCACCGCGGTGGCGCCCTGCCACAGTCCCAGCGCGCCGCGCCGCCAGAACTGCCAGCCGGGCGCGCGTGCGTGCCCCAGGCGCTGCTCGATCCCGTTCCACACGCGTGCCGGCGGCGTCACCGGCGCCGGCAGCTGGGCCATGGCGGCCAGCCGCTCGGTCCACTCGGCCACGTTCTGGCGCAGCGCCGCGTCATCGCGCATCAGGGTCTGCAGGCGCCGGCGCGCGCCGCCGCGCAAGGTGCCCAGGGCGTAGGCGGCGGCCAGCTGGTCGCGCAGGCGTGGGTTATTGCGCAGGTTCATGACAGCTCCAGTCCGCCAAGGCAGGCCTTAAGCTTTTCCATGCCGCGCCGGATCCAGGTCTTGACGGTGCCGATCGGGAGCTTCAACTGCTCGGCCACTTCGCTGTGCGACATGTCATGGTAAAACGCCATGCCGATGGCCTGGCGGTGCAGTTTTCCGAGCCGCGCCATGCAGCGCGCCAGCGCATCGGCCTCGCGGCTGCTTTGCAGGGCATCCAGCGGGCCAGGCGCATTCTCCTCCACCGCGTTCATCACGTCGGCCTCGAACAGCTCGGCGTCGACTTCCTCCGGCCGCGCCCGGCGGTGGATGTCGTGTGCCTTGTTGCGGGCGATCGTCGCCAGCCAGGTCATGGGCGCGGCGAGATGGGGCTGGTAGGTGCCGGCCGAGTGCCAGATCGATACGTACGTTTCCTGCAAGGCTTCCTCCGCCAGCTCGTGTTTCCCTAATATACGTAGCGCGAAGGCAAACAGTTTCGCCGAAGTAGCGTCATACAGCTGGCGCAAGGCGATCCTGTCGCCGAGGGCGATCTGGGCGAGCAGCCGGTCGAGCTGGTCAAGCGGGGCGGCCGTGGAGGTAGACAAGGTGGGCCCTATCGAAGGTCAATCGGGAATGCGGGTGCCGGAAAGTACGGCCATTGTAGTCGATCGCCGAGGGAGACCAACCACACCGCATACGCTCGCTCGATCGCCGTGCTGACGGACAAGCCGTCGATGTGCGGCAGCATGGACCAGCGGCTGGTATCGTCGGTAGTCG
>JBKHWY010000706.1:0-1806 GCA_046566285.1 Gammaproteobacteria bacterium
GGGCTGGACGCGCGCCAGACCCACTTGCGCATCACGCTGGCGGTCAACAACGACACGCTGTCGACCTGGCTGCTGAAGGGATTGACCGATTTCCTGCGCGCCCAGCAGATCCTGCTCGACATCGTGCTGGACGACCAGGACCATACCTTCACCCGGCTGGCTGCGGGCGAGGCGGTGGCCGGCGTGTCGAGCGAACCGACCCCGATGCGCGGCTGCCAGGTGACGCTGCTGGGCGTAATGCGCTACCGCTTCGTGGCGGCGCAGGCTTTCGTCGCGCGCTGGTTCCCGGACGGCTTGCAGCGTGCCGCCGCGCGCCAGGCGCCGCTGCTGGTCTTCGACCGCAAGGACGCGCTGCAATCGACTTTTCTCCAGCGCGAACTGGGCCTGCCGACCGGCAGCTACCCCTGCCACTACATTCCCGCCACCGAAGCCTTCCTGCAGGCGGTGCGGCTGGGGCTGGGCTACGGCATGGTGCCGGAACAGCAGCTGGGCGACCTGGTCGCCACCGGTGAGCTCATCGACTTGGCGCCCTCCAAGCCGTCCGAAGTGCCGCTGTACTGGCACGCCTGGAAGGTGCAGTCGGCCAAGATGGAGCAGTTGAGCGAGCAGGTGATTGCCGCTGCGCGCGCGGCCCTGAGCCCGGTGGGCACGGACTAGCCGCCCTGCAGCAGCCACACGCCGGTGCCGGTCAAGGCCACGTAGGCCAGCAGGATCAGGGCCAGGAAGCCCAGGGCCAGCAGCAGGTCGGCGCGGGTTTCCACCAGCATCACGCGGGTGACGATCTGCAGGGGCGAGGCGCCCATCGCCTGGGCGGCGTCGATCAGGCCGCGCGGCACGGCGTGCAGGCAGTGCTCGACCAGCCGGGCAAAGCAGGGAATGGCCGCCAGCGCGAGCGCCAGGCCGGGCGCGCCCGTCATACCGCCGATCGGCCCGATGAGCGTGGCCAGGAGCACAATCGACGGGATCGAACAGAACGCGCCGACCGCGCGTGCGAGGGCTGCGGGCGCGGGCCGGCGCGCCAGCTGGTACAGCAGCACTCCCAGCGGGCCGCCCAGCAGCGCGGCCAATGGCACCGCGCACAGCACCATGGCAAGGCCGTGCCCGAGCACCGTCCACAGTGACTGTGGCTCAGGCATGGGTGGCGCCGTCCCACTGGCAGGCCACATCGGCCTCGCTGCTGTAGAAGGCCAGTTCGCGCCCCAGCGCCGTGTCGCGCGCGCGGCTGGTGTCGGCGGTGGCGAACTGCTCGGCCAGCACCCCATGTTCGAGCACCGCAACGCGGTCGCTGAGCGCGCCCAGCAGGGGCAGGTCGGCGCTGGCAACCACCAGCGCCACGCCGAGCGCGCGGTTGATGGCGTCCAGGGTGTCGAACAGGGCGCGCGCGGCATCCGGGGACAGCCCGGCCGTGGGGGCATCGCACAGCAGCACGGCCGGATGGTTGACCAGCGCGCGCGCAATCGCCACGCGCTGGCGCTGCGCCGCGTTCAGTGCGGCCGGATAGCGCGCCGCCAGCTCGGCGATGCCGGCCAGCTCGAGTGCTTCCTGCACCCGTGCGGCCAGGCGTGGCGCGTTCAGGCGGCCGTGCAGGCGCAGCGGAAAGGCCACGTTCTCCAGTACCGTCAGCTTGTGCAGCAGATGGCACTCCTGCAGCACCATGCCGATCTCCTGGCGCGCCGCGCGCAGCTCGCGTTCGCCCAGCGCGGTGAGCTCGCGCCCGGCCGCATGCACCGTGCCGCGCTCGGGCCGTTCGAGCAGGTTCATCACCCGCAGCAGGGTCGACTTGCCGGCGCCGGCATGGCCGATCAC
>JBKHWY010000707.1:0-1796 GCA_046566285.1 Gammaproteobacteria bacterium
TTTTTAGTGCGCGGTGAACGCAAATGAGATGGCATCGCCGCTTTCGCAACACCCTCGCAGGCCAGGATCCATAGCACAGTTGAGCAGATGCGCCATGGATCCTGGCGGGGCCGCCGAGGCCTGCGCCAGGATGACGTTGGTGGAGGTGCCAACACGTTATCGGTGCTACTCCGGCAGGTTGTAACGGTTTTACTTCCCCAGTATCGACACCACATTGTCCGCCCCCGGCGCGCCAAACGCCTGCTGCTTGAGCACATGCAGCTGGTCGCGCACCTGCGCGGCTTTCTCGAACTCGAGGTTCTTGGCGTGGTCCACCATGAGCTTTTCGAGCCGCTTGATCTCCTTGCCGATCTGCTTCTCGCTCATCGCCTCGACCTTGGCGGTTTCCTTGGCCGCTTCCAGCGTCTCGCGCGCCTGCTGCGGGCTGTAGACGCCGTCGATCAGTTCGCGGATCTGCTTCTTGATGCCCATCGGCGTGATGCCGTTGGCTTCGTTGAAGGCGATCTGCTTGGCGCGCCGGCGCTCGGTCTCGTCGATCGCGCGCCGCATGGAATCGGTGATGTTGTCCGCGTAGAGCAGCGCCACGCCGTTGAGGTTACGCGCGGCGCGTCCGATGGTCTGGATCAGGCTGCGCTCGGAGCGCAGGAACCCTTCCTTGTCCGCGTCCAGGATCGCCACCAGCGACACTTCCGGCAGGTCCAGGCCCTCGCGCAGCAGGTTGATCCCCACCAGCACGTCGAAGGTCCCCAGGCGCAGGTCGCGCAGGATCTCGACCCGTTCCACCGTCTCGATATCGCTGTGCAGGTAGCGCACCTTGATGCCGTGGTCGTTCAGGTATTCGGTCAGCTGCTCGGCCATGCGCTTGGTCAGCGTGGTCACCAGCACCCGTTCGTCCTTCCGGACGCGGTCCTGGATCTCGCTCATCAGGTCGTCCACCTGGGTACGGGCCGGACGCACGATCACTTGCGGGTCCACCAGCCCGGTCGGACGCACCACCTGCTCGACCACGTTGTCGGCGTGGCTGTTCTCGTACTCGGCCGGGGTGGCCGACACAAAAATCGTCTGCAGCATCTTGCGCTCGAATTCCTCGAACTTGAGCGGCCGGTTGTCCAGCGCGCTGGGCAGCCGGAAGCCGTAGTCGACCAAATTGGTCTTGCGCGAACGGTCGCCGTTGTACATGGCCGAGAGCTGCCCGACCAGCACGTGCGACTCGTCCAGGAACATGATGGCGTCCTTGGGCAGGTAGTCCACCAGCGTGGGCGGCGGTTCGCCCGGCATCGCGCCGGACAGGTGGCGCGAGTAGTTCTCGATGCCCTTCGTGAAGCCGATCTCCGCCATCATCTCCAGGTCGAAGCGGGTGCGCTGTTCCAGCCGCTGCTCTTCAATGAGCTTGTTCTCCTGGCGGAAGAACTCCAGCCGGTCGCGCAGTTCCAGCTTGATCGACTCGATCGCGCGCAGCACGGTGCTGCGCGGCGTGACGTAGTGCGAACCCGGGTAGACGGTAAAGCGCGGGATCTTCTGGCGCACGCGCCCGGTGAGCGGGTCGAACAGCTGCAGGGACTCGATCTCGTCGTCGAACATCTCCACCCGCAGGGCCAGTTCCGCGTGCTCGGCGGGGAAGATGTCGATGGTGTCGCCGCGCACCCGGAAGGTGCCGCGCGCGAAGTCCATCTCGTTGCGGGTGTACTGCATCTGGATCAGGCGCGCGATCACGTCGCGCTGGGCCACCTTGTCCTTGGCGCGCAGGGTCAGGATCATCTGGTGGTATTCGTTCGGATTGCCGATACCGTAGATGG
>JBKHWY010000708.1:0-1776 GCA_046566285.1 Gammaproteobacteria bacterium
TGGCACAAGAACTGCGTGGCCATCGGCCTGTCGGCCGGCTTCGTCGAGCCGCTGGAATCGACCAGCATCAGCCTGATCGAAACGGCGGTCGGCACGCTGCTGTCATTTTTCCCCGACCGCGATTTCCGCCCGGGTCTGGCCGACGAATTCAACCGCATCATGCTGGGCCGCTACGAATCGGTGCGCGACTTCATCATCATGCACTACAAGCTGACCGGGCGCACCGACACCGAATTTTGGCGCCACTGCGCCAGCATGGCGGTGCCCGACAGCGTCATGCACCAGGTCGAGGTGTTCCGCCAGAGCGGCCGGGTGGTGGTGCTGGACCGCGACGGCTTTTCCGAGCCGTCGTTCGTCCCGATCCTGATGGGGCTGGGCGTGGCGCCGGAATCTTATGACCCGGCCGTGGACATGATCGAGATCGAGCACCTGCACAAGCATTTCGTGCGCGTGCGCCAGGCCATTGCCAGCACCGCGCACGCGATGCCCGACCATGGCGAATTCATCGCCGCCAACCTGCGCGCCGATCCGATTCCCGGGCTGGCGGTGTAGCGGCACGGGTCGGCTGGACAGGGCGCAAAGCGTAGGGGCGCGGTAAAATACGCGCTTCGTTTTTTTGCAGCCCGCCGCCATGACCCAACGACTCCTCCTCGCCTCCAACAACGCCGGCAAACTCAAGGAATTCGGCCAGATCCTGGCGCCCCTCGGCTTCACCCTGCACAGCCAGGGCGAATTTAACGTGCCCGAGGCGGAAGAACCCTTCGCGACGTTTGTCGAGAACGCGCTGACCAAGGCGCGCCATGCCGCCCGCCTGACCGGCCTGCCGGCGCTGGCCGACGATTCCGGTGTGTGCGTCCATGCCCTGGGCGGCGCTCCGGGCGTGTACTCGGCGCGCTATGCCGGGGAACCGAAATCGGACGCGCGCAATAACGCCAAGCTCATTGCCGACCTGGCCCAGCATGCCGACAAGTCGGCCTACTACTACTGCGTGCTGGTCTACGTGCGCCATGCCGACGACCCCCAGCCGGTGATTGCCGACGGCAGCTGGCGCGGCGAGATCGTCAGCGAGCCGCGCGGCGAGAACGGCTTCGGCTATGACCCGTATTTCCTGATTCCGTCGCTGGGCAAGCGCGTGGCCGAACTCACCCCGGACGAAAAAAACAGCATCTCGCACCGTGGCCAGGCCCTGCGCGCGCTGGTCGAGAAGCTGCGATGATCCCGATTAACATCCCGGTCAACGTCCTTGGCGCCTTGCCGGAGCAGGGTCCGCGCTCCCCTGCGGCCGCCGCGCTGCAATACCTGCAGCCGGGCGCGATCAGCCTGGCGGCGCTGCCGCCGCTGTCGCTGTACATCCACTTTCCCTGGTGCGTGCGCAAGTGCCCCTACTGCGATTTCAATTCGCACGAGGTGCGCGGCGAACTGCCCGAGGACGACTACCTGGCCGCGCTGCGCCTGGACCTGGAACAGTCCCTCCCGCTGATCTGGGGCCGCAAGATCCACACCATATTCATTGGCGGCGGCACCCCCAGCCTGATGTCGGCCCGGGGGCTGGACCGCTTGATGAGCGACCTGCGCACGCTGCTGCCGCTGGACCTGGATGCCGAGATCACGATGGAAGCCAACCCGGGCACTTTTGAGGTGGAGAAGTTCCGCGCCTACCGCGACAGCGGCATCAACCGCCTGTCGATCGGCATCCAGAGCTTCAACGCCGGCCACCTGCAGGCCCTGGGGCGCATCCATGACGCCGGTGAAGCGCGGCGCGCGGTGGAGATCGCC
>JBKHWY010000709.1:0-1760 GCA_046566285.1 Gammaproteobacteria bacterium
GCAGCCGCACCGGCCCTGATCGTCCTGTCGGCCAAAAGCGCCGACCGGCTCGAGGAGCAGGCGCGCCAGTTGCTGGAATGGGTGCGCGGCCGTGGCGCCGATGCACCGGCACTCAGCCAGGTGGCCGCCACGCTGCAACTGGGCCGCAATGCGATGGAGGAGCGCCTTGGCCTGCTGGTGCGCTCGTTCGACGAGCTGGAACACAAGCTGGCCGCCGTCCTGGCCGGCCAGCGCCGCCTCGAACATGTCTACGCCGGCCGCGCCGGCAAGCATGCGCTGTCGGACGCGCTGCTGGGCGATGAAGACCTCGACCAGCTGGTCGCGGCCTGGATGGCCCATGGCCAGCACGACAAGTTGCTGCGCCTGTGGGCCGGCGGCCATTCCATCGACTGGACCGGCTTGTACCGCGACGGCGCGCCACGCCGGGTGCACCTGCCCACCTATCCGTTTGCCGGGGAGCGGTATTGGTACACGCCGAGCGCGCCGGAGCGTGCCGTCGTGGCTGCGGGGGCGGGGTATCGCCTCCTGCATCCGCTGCTGCACACGAATACGTCCGACCTGTCGGCGCAGAAGTACAGTTCCACCTTCGACGGCGCAGAATTCTTCCTGGCCGACCATGTGGTGCACGGCCGGCCCGTGCTGCCCGGCGTGGCCTACCTCGAGATGGCCCGTGCGGCTGCCTGCAATGCCGCCTGTGCGGCGCACGTGCGCTTGACCGACGTGGTGTGGGCGCGGCCGATCACCCTCGACGGCGCGGACGTGCAGGTTCAGCTGACACTGGCGCCCACCGAGGACGCGGGCCTGCGCTACGAAGTGCTGACGGGCGAGGCCGGCGCGGAGCCGGTATTGCACAGCCGTGGCGGCATCGAGCTGGTGGCGGCCTTCCCGGACGAGCGCCACGACCTGGCGGCATGCATCGCCCGCTGCCAGCTGCGCAGCCTGTCGCATGACGACTGCTACCGGATTTTCGATGCCGCCGGCATCGCCTATGGACGCGGGCACCGCATCATCGAGCGACTGCTGGTGGGGCGTGGCGAAGCGCTGGCCGAACTGGTCCTGCCGCAAGCCATGGCTCCCACGCTGGACGACTTCGTGCTGCATCCGGGCCTGGCCGACGCGGCGCTGCAAGCCTGCATCGGCCTGCTGATGGACGACAGTGCGGACGGCCAGGGCGGCGGCCAACCGCCTTTGCTGCTGCCGTTCGCACTGCGTGCACTTGAAGTGCGCGCGCCCTGCACCCAAAGGATGTGGGCCATCGTCACGGGCGAACGCACCCGCAACGGCGCGGGCCTCCTTGAAATGAATATCGACCTGTGCGACCACGAGGGGCGCATCTGCGCGCGCCTGACTGGATTCAGCGCGCGCCCCTATGGTACCCAGGGCGCGCCCGCGCAGCTGGACGCGGCGGGCACGGTGCTGCTGGCGCCCGCCTGGAGCGCGGCGCCCGAGCCGGTCGAACCGGCCGCGTCATCGTTTGACCGGCACGTGGTGCTGCTGTGCGACGTCTGGACCGAGGTGCTGGCCGCCCATCTGCCGGCCCGCGTCCAGGTGCACCGGCTGGCGTCGGCCACGGCGCACCCGGCCGAACGCTTCGCCGCGCATGCGCTGGCGGCCTTCGGCATTGTGCAGGACCTGCTCAAGCAGGGCGTGTGCGAGCGTGTGCTGGTGTAGGTCGTGGGGCGCCACGGCGGCGAACATGGACTGCTGCAGGGATTGCTGGGCCTTCTCAAGACGGCCGCGCTGGAACACCCGTCCGTCAG
>JBKHWY010000710.1:0-1722 GCA_046566285.1 Gammaproteobacteria bacterium
GACCGCGCCTGTGCGGGCCAGCGCGTCCACGATCACCCTGGCCAGCAGTCCGCCGAGCAGCACACCGGACAGCAGCTGGATGCCCAGGCGCAGAAGGAAGATGTCCTGCCCGTACCAGCCGAAGCGCAGCCCGCTGAAGAAGAACACCAGCCCGGCCCCGAGCGGCCAGCCCCACAGGTGCGCGAGACCCATGCCCAGCAGCGTGGCCACGGCGATCTGCAGGACCGCGCCCGGCAGCGCGATGCCGCGCACCTCCATCAGGTCGTCGATCGAGAAGTGCAGGCCCACGCCGAACATCAGCAGCATGACACCGATTTCGGCCAGCTGGCTGGCCAGCGCCACGTCGGCCACGAAACCCGGCGTGGCCGGGCCGATCATGATGCCGGCGGCCAGGTAGCCGACCAGCGCGGGCAGGCGCAGGCGCACGGCGGCCATGCCGAACAACAGGCCAAAGCCCAGCGCGGCCGCAATGGTGGTGATAAGGGAAAAGTGGTGATCCATGAGGTGCCGGGAGAGGGAGATGCGAACGATTATAAGGGCAGCCCGGCCTGCCCTGACAAGCTTACAACGTAGTGATTACTCGTCGAGCGCGCTGCGGATGCCCGCAACGAAGCTCTGCACCGCCGCCACGGCCTGCTCGCGCGGGGTGTTTTCCAGTTCCTGGATGATGCGGCTGCCGATCACCACCGCATCGGCCACCTGCGCCACCGCTTTCGCCGTGGCCGCATCGCGGATGCCGAAGCCCACGCCCACCGGCAGCTTGACGTGTTCACGGATGGCGGCCAGGCGGCGCGCCACGTCGGCCGTGTCGATGTGGCCGGCGCCCGTCACGCCCTTGAGCGAGACGTAGTACGAGAAGCCGCTGCCGACCTTGGCCACCTGGGCGATGCGCGCGCCGGTGGAGGTGGGCGCGAGCAGGAAGATGAGGTCGAGATCATTGGCCTGCATGGCGCGGGCGAACTGCTCGCACTCTTCGGGTGGATAGTCCACCACGATGGCGCCGTCCGCGCCGGCATCCTTGGCGGCGGCGATGAAGGCGTCCGTGCCCATCCGTTCGATGGGGTTGGCGTAGCCCATCAACACCACTGGGGTGGAAGGGTCAGTGGTGCGGAATTCGCGCACGTAGTTCAGCACATCCTGCATGCCGATGTTGAACTTCAGGGCGCGCTCGCAGGCGCGCTGGATCACCGGGCCTTCGGCCATCGGATCGGAAAACGGAATGCCGAGTTCGAGCACGTCGGCGCCGCCCGCCACCAGGGCGTGCATCAGCGGGACGGTCAGTTCAGGCGCCGGGTCGCCTGCGGTGATGAAGGTCACGAGGCCGGTCTTGTTGCGCTCTTTGAGCGCGGCGAAGGTTGGAGCGATTCTGGACATGGTATTTTTTCAGTTATAGGGTGCGGTAAGGTCGGACGGATCAGCTGAACTTCAGACCCATGCGCTCCGCAACCGTGTGCATGTCCTTGTCGCCCCGGCCGGACAGGTTCACCAGCACGATCTTATCCTTCGGCAGCGTGGCGGCCAGCTTGGCGCCATAGGCCAGCGCGTGCGACGATTCCAGCGCCGGAATGATGCCCTCGATGTGGCAGCAGTCGTGGAACGCCGCCAGCGCTTCGTCGTCGGTGATGGTCACGTACTGCGCGCGCAGGGTGTCCTTCAGCCACGAGTGTTCCGGGCCCACGCCCGGGTAGTCCAGGCCGGCCGACACCGAGTGCGTCTCGATGA
>JBKHWY010000711.1:0-1710 GCA_046566285.1 Gammaproteobacteria bacterium
GGCGCGACCACGGACGCCCACATCCACTGCTGCACGGCCAACCCGCTGACGGGCGCCGCCGGCGTGGCCGCCCACCTGACCGACTTCCCGCTGGGCGTGCACTCGGGCGACTATTCGCATACCTTCAACCTGAATGACACGGCCACCTACGGGGCCGCGTTCCTGACGGCTGCTGGCGGCACCGCCGACGCGGCGCGCGACGCCCTGCTGGCCGGCATCAACGCGCATGAAGCCTACCTGAACATCCACACCAACCTGTATCCGGGCGGCGAAATCCGCGGATTCCTGGTGGAAGTGGCCGCTCCGGTACCTGAGCCGCAAACCTACGCCATGATGCTGGCCGGCCTGGCTGGCCTGGGCGTAATGGCTCGCCGCCGCAAATCCTGAGTTCAGCTGACCTGAACGGTCGTTTTCAGACCGCGCGCGGCGACACGGCCGCGCGCGGTTTTTTCTTTCGGCTTGCCGGCAATAATCGCGGTTACACTGGGGCTGTCGCCACCTTCTGCTCACCCGTTTGAAATTCTCCATCGGCCACCGTCTGTTTGCCGCCGTCCTGCTGGCCATCCTGGCCGTGACGGCGACGGGCATCGTCCTGATGCGCCAGAACCTGGTAGCGAGCTTCTCGACCTACGCCGTGGAGATCGAACTGGACCGGCTGCAGCAACTGTCCAATTTCATCAGCCAGCAGTACGTCCGCACAGGCGGCTGGCGCTTCCTGCCCGCCGATAGCGACCTGCGGCGCGACTGGATCGGCATGCAGCTCGTCGTCCTGCAAGACCGTTTCGTGCCGGCGCCACCCCTGCCCCCTGCTCCGCCGACGCCGCCAGCACCGCCCCGGCCGGACGAGCATGCGGTTCACGCGCTCCCGCCCCTGCCACCGCTGCCGTCGCCCCATCTGGAGGTGCGGCCACTGCCCGGCGCGCGGCTGGAGGTGGACATGCTAGCCCTGCAGGACCGCATCAGCCTGACCGACGCCGCCGGGCGCTACCTCGCCGGACGCGTGCCGCAAGGCGAAGCGGGCGCGCGCCGCGCCGTCACTGCGGGCGGCCGCACCATCGGCTACCTGTCCGTGGCGCGCGCCGCGCGGCCCAGCGACGCGATGGCGGCCGCCTTTCTCGACCGCCTTGGCAGCAGCCTCTTGATCGTGGTCGGGGTCAGCATCGTCTTGAGCGCGGCGGCCGGCATGCTGCTCGCCGCGCACTTTCGCAAACCGATCGGCAAGCTGGCCGACGGCGCCCGTGCGCTGGCCGAAGGCGACTACACCGCACGCATCGCGGTGGAACGCAGCGATGAACTGGGCGAACTGGCCGCGCGCTTCAACCGCATGGCCGAGCAGCTGGGGCAACTGGAAGCCTCGCGCCGCCAGTGGGTGGCGGACACCTCGCACGAACTGCGCACGCCCTTGTCGGTGCTGCGCGCCCAGCTCGAAGCCATCCAGGACGGAGTGCGCGCCCCTACTGCCGAGCACCTGGACGCCATGCTGCGCCAGGTGCTGGCCCTGAACAAACTGATCGACGAACTGCATATGCTGGCCCAGGCCGACGTGGGCCAGCTCGACTACCGCATGCAGGCTATCGATGCATGGGAGCTGTGCGTGCAAGCCGCGTCGATGTTCCGCCCCCGTTTCGAAGCCGCCGGGCTGGCGCTGGAAGTGCAGGCCACAACGCTCCAGGCCACGGTGCTTGCCGACCCCGACCGCCTGCACCAGGT
>JBKHWY010000712.1:0-1688 GCA_046566285.1 Gammaproteobacteria bacterium
CCACCCAGGTGCTGCGCCGGGTCGTACTGTTCGCCGAGGCGGCTGCGCAGCAGGCGGTGCAGGGCCAGCATGTAGATGGCGCCCTGGATGTCGTAGCGGTGCCCGGCCATGCCGCCCGCCAGGCCGGCCTTGTTGTAGGCCGCGTCGCCAGGGCCGAGCGCATTCGATTTGTAGTCCAGCACCCAGTAGCGCCCATCGTGCTCGAACACCAGGTCGGCAAATCCCTTGAGCATGCCGTGCAATTGCCGCTCCGGCAGGCCGGGACGCGCGACGCCGTCGAGCAGGTGGCGGCGGCACAGGCGTTCCAGTTCGCCGGCGTCCAGCTCCTCGCTGGGAAACCAGAATTCCATTTCCGGGATCACCTGCGTCAGGTCCGCCAACGCGGCGCCGATGTGCGGCAGGCGCGTGAGCGCCACGCTGCGCAGCCAGGCGATGGCGTCATCAAGCCGGTGGCCCCAGCCGGCGCGTTCCACCCGCTGGCCCAGACGCTCGGCGAAGTCCTCGCCTTCCGCGATGGCAAAGCCTTCCTGCGCCATCCATTCCAGCTGCTCGTGCAGGAAGTTGCCCGGCACCGAGCCGCGCGGGAAGCGGTGCCAGGGCGCGTCCTGCGTGGGCGGCGCCGGCAGCCGGTCGGCTTCCTCGAACAGGGTTTCCTCCACCGCGCGCATGGGCGTGGCGCTGGTCTGGCGGGTTAGCGACGTGAACGAACCGACCGACCAGTTGCGCTCGAAGCTGCCGGTGAATGCGGGCGGATCGACCAGCTCCGGGCGGCGCTCGGCGCGCGCCAGCATGGTCATGCCGGCCTGCGCCGGCAGGGTATGCAGTTCGATCGGGGCGGCCTCGCCGCGCAGGCGCTCCCAGCGCGCGCGCAGGTCGCCCACGGCGATCTTTTCGCCGCCCGTGAGCAGGTAGCCGAGCGCCGATTCGTGCAGGCGGTTTTCGCCGGCCTTGCGCGCCGCGATCGCCGCCACCCCCAGCCACAGGAAGTGGCGCGCGCGCGTCAGCGCCACGTACAGGAGGCGCAGGTCTTCCTCGATGCGCGCGCGCTCGACCGCTTCCATGGCTTCGTCCGACAGCGCCAGGTCGATGCGGCGCGCGCCGTCGTCTCCCACGAACTCGAAGAAGCTGCGGTTACGCTTGTCGGTTTTCCTCGCCGTGACGGCGAAGAGCAGGTACACCAGCGGATACTCCAGGCCCTTGGACTTGTGCACCGTCACCACCTTCACCAGTTCCGCGTCGCTTTCCAGGCGCAGCACGCGTTCCTCCCCGGTCTCGCCGGCGCCCGCGATCTGTTCGCCGAACCAGCGGATCAGCGCTTGCTCGCCATCGAGCTGGCTGCTGGCCTGCTGCAGCAGTTCGGCGATGTGCAGCAGGTTGGTCAGGCGCCGTTCGCCGCCCGGCTCGGCCAGGAGGCGCGCCGGCAGGCCCAGCTCGTGCGCGAAGCGGCGCACCATGGCCAGCACGCCCTGGCGCTGCCACACCGCGTGCAGGGCTTTCAGCTGTTCGATGCGCTGCTCCCACGCCGCTTCGTCGGCGGCCAGCAGCGCCAGTTCGGCCAGCGGCAGCCCGGCCGTGCGGGTGGCAAAGGCGGCGCGCGCGAGGCTGCCGTCCAGGGGGCTGGCCACCGCCTGCAGCCAGTGCAGCACGTCGGCCGCCTCCATGCTGTCGAGGACCGAGTCCTTGTCCGA
>JBKHWY010000713.1:0-1664 GCA_046566285.1 Gammaproteobacteria bacterium
TGTCCGGCGGCCCGGCCAGCGTGCACGAGGCCGAGAGCCCGGCGGTCACCCATCGGGTGTTCGAGCTGGGCGTGCCGGTGCTGGGCATCTGCTACGGCATGCAAACCATGGCGGCCCAGCTGGGCGGCAAGGTCGAGAACGGAACCGTGCGTGAATTCGGCTACGCCGAAGTGCGCGCGCGCGGCCATACGGCGCTTCTGAACGGCATCAACGACTTCGTCACCCACGAAGGCCACGGCATGCTGAAAGTGTGGATGAGCCACGGCGACAAGGTCCTGGAAATGCCGCCCGGCTTCAAGCTGATGGGCGACACGCCCAGCTGCCCGATCGCCGGCATGGCCGACGAAGCGCGCCGCTTCTACGCCGTGCAGTTCCACCCGGAAGTCACGCACACCTCGCAGGGCAAGGCCATCCTGGGCCGCTTCGTGCACGAGATCTGCGGCTGCAAGTCCGAGTGGAACATGCCGGACTACATCTCCGAAGCCGTCGCCAAGATCCGCGAGCAGGTGGGCACGGATGAAGTCATCCTGGGCCTGTCGGGTGGGGTGGATTCCAGCGTGGCCGCCGCGCTGATCCACCGCGCCATCGGCGACCAGCTGACCTGCGTGTTCGTCGACCATGGCCTGTTGCGCCTGAACGAAGGCGAAATGGTGATGGACATGTTCGCCAAGAACCTGGGCGTCAAGGTGTTGCGCATCGATGCCGAGGACCAGTTCATGGGGCACCTGGCCGGCGTGGCCGACCCCGAGCAGAAGCGCAAGATCATCGGCCGCGAATTCGTCGAAGTGTTCCAGGTTGAAGCGGGCAAGCTGACCAATGCCAAGTGGCTGGCCCAGGGCACCATCTACCCGGACGTGATCGAGTCGGCCGGCAAGGGCAAGAAAGGCCAGACCATCAAGAGCCACCACAACGTGGGCGGCCTGCCGGAAACCCTGAACCTGAAACTGCTCGAACCCCTGCGCGAACTGTTCAAGGACGAAGTGCGCAAACTGGGCGTCGCGCTCGGGCTGCCGCACGACATGGTGTACCGCCACCCGTTCCCCGGCCCGGGCCTGGGCGTGCGCATCCTGGGCGCCGTGAACAAGGAATACGCCGACCTGCTGCGCCGCGCCGATGCGATCTTCATCGAAGAACTGCGCAATACCCCGTGCGACCTGCCTGCGCTGGAATCGATCGATGCCGGCGAAGCACCGAAGAACTGGTACGAAGCGACCAGCCAGGCGTTTGCCGTGTTCCTGCCGGTGAAGTCCGTCGGCGTGATGGGCGATGGCCGCACCTACGAATGGGTGGTGGCGCTGCGCGCCGTGCAGACGCTGGACTTCATGACCGCGCAATGGGCGCACCTGCCGCATTCGCTGCTGGGCAAGGTGTCGAACCGGATCATCAATGAAGTGCGCGGCATTAACCGCGTCGTGTACGACATCTCGGGCAAGCCACCGGCGACCATCGAGTGGGAATAATTCCCACGTATTCAGTCATTCGCTGAAGTGTAGAGCCCTGTTCTTACAGGGCTTTATATTTTTGAAGTACCCGACCGCCACAGCGTCACAACTGGAATTCTGTTCATGGAAATTAAAGTCAACTTTCTCGACAAGCTGCGTCTCGAAGCCAAGTTCGATGACTTCACGGTGATTGCCGACCAGCCGATCCGCTACAAGGGCGAT
>JBKHWY010000714.1:0-1644 GCA_046566285.1 Gammaproteobacteria bacterium
ATCGGCCCGCAGCCGATGCGGCGCGCCAGCTCGTTCAGGCTGACGCGCGCCTGGCCGCGCAGCGAGGCCTGGAAGTGCAGCCACAGCTTGAAGAAGTCCACCTCGTCGGCGCGCTCGAGCGGCGGCAACGGGTCGGGCGCCAGGTCGGCCGAGGCGGCCGCCAGCAACGGCCGCCAGCGCGCCACCACGCGCCGGAAACGCGCATCGCGCCGGCGCAGGCGCGCGCGCAGGTACAGGATCTGCAGCACCAGCGCGATGATGATGCCGACCGCCGCCACGCCGATCCACAGCGCGGCCGTGAGGAAGCGGTCGGAGTGCGTCAGCCAATCCAAGCGCGGCTCCCAGCAGGCCGCCGCGTAGCTGCCCGCGTCACGCCTCCCCCAGTCACGCCTCCCTCACATAGCGGCGCAGGCGCGCCATCAGTTCGTTGGGCTGAAACGGCTTGACGATGTAATCGTTGGCGCCCGCATCGAGCGCGCGCACGATGTCGGACTCGGTGGTTTTCGCGGTCAGCATGACGATCGGCACCTCCTCCCAGCCGGCCTGGCCACGGATCAGCGTCACCAGCTCGAAGCCGTCGCAGAAGGGCAGCATCACGTCCAGCAGGATCAGGCGCGGCGGCGGGTGGCCGCCCTCGATGAACGCCCGCGCGGCGCGGCCTTCGGTGCACACGTCGACGCGGTAGCCCTGGCGCTCAAGCAGGAAGCGCAGCAGTTCGCCGATGTGTTCATCGTCTTCGACGATCAGGATGGACGGCACGGATGAGTTGTCAGTCATGGGATCGCAGTTTGTAAGCGTTCGTAATTACCAACAGAAATTATAGGTGGATTTGCCACGGAAGGCGCGAACTGGCGCGCGGCGCGAATCCCCGTAGAATAATGTCAACAGCACCACAAACTCGACATCGTGGAGGATCGATGAATTGCGACGTACTCACGCTACCGGGCCTGGGCGATTCCGGCCCCAGGCACTGGCAAACGCTCTGGGAGCGCAAGCACCCCGACTGGCGCCGGGTGACGCACCGCGACTGGGTCAAGCCCGAACAGGCCGAATGGGTGGCCGAGCTGGACGCGGCCATCCTTCTATCCGAAGGCCCGCCCCTGCTGGTGGCCCACAGCCTGGCGTGCGCGCTGGTGGCGCATTGGGCGCAAAGCGGGTCCACGATGGCGGTGGCTGGCGCCATCCTGGTGGCGCCGGCGGACCCGGAGGCGCCCGGTTTCCCGCCTGAAGCGAGCGGCTTCGCGCCGATGCCGATGGCGCGCCTGCCCTTCCCTACCATCGTGGTGGCCAGCAGCAGCGATCCTTACGTCACGCCGGAGCGCGCGGCCGCCTTTGCCCAGGCCTGGGGAAGCCGGCTGATCGAGCTAGGAGATGCGGGGCACATCAATGCGGACAGCGGCCATGGTGATTGGCCGGCGGGCGAGCGGATCGTGCTCGATTTTTGTGGGCAGTTGAGGTGCCCCCCCCAGGTCTAAAGATGCGTTGCGCTACGGTTTTACCGCCCACCAGCCTAAAAACCGTCATCCTGGCGAAGGCCAGGATCCATAGCGCGTCTGCTCAGAGTGGAACCGTGCCACTGACGGAACGCGCCATGGATTCCCGCCTGCGCGGGAATGACGGTTTTGGGGTCAGCAAAGGAATGCT
>JBKHWY010000715.1:0-1640 GCA_046566285.1 Gammaproteobacteria bacterium
CCCAGCTGCTTGCGCAAACCTTGCGCCGGTTCGGCCATCCATTCCAGGTAAGCCACCAGATCGGCGGTCGCGGCATCGAATTCGGTCGGGCTCAACTGGCCCGGCGTGACTTGTTCGAAACCGGCGAATTTGTGGATGGTCTTGCTGTGATCATGCGGGTCTTTCTCTTCGACCATCTTGACCGTGCGTACGCCTTGCAGCTGCCACATCACGTGCGGCATCGCCACGTTCGGCACCACCATCTTGGTCCAGCCGGTCGGACGGGTGTCGTCCTTGTAGAAGGAACGCAGGTAGGTGTAGAGGTAGTCGCCGCCGGTTCCAGCGGGGCCGGCCTTGGCGCGCGCGATCACCGACAGGTCCGGCGGTACCACGCCGAACCATGCTTTGGCATCTTCCGGGCGCAGCGCGGTGGTCATCATGCCGCCCACCTTGTCCTGGGTGAACAGCAGGTTCTGCTTGATCTGGTCTTCCGACAGGCCCAGGTCGCGCAGGCGGTTGTAGCGCATGCTGGCGGCCGAGTGGCAGTTCAGGCAGTAGTTGACGAACAGCTTGGCGCCGTTCTGCAGGGACGCCAGGCTGCCGCGCGAGGGGGCGCGGTCGAGCTGGGCTGCCTCGTTGGCAAGGGCCAGGCTGGGCAGCAGGGCCAGAATCGCAATCAGTTTCTTTGAAAGGTTCATGTGTTGTCCTGTAGGTTCGCTCGTCGTGGCTCGATCAATGCGGCGTGAACGTCACGCGCTTGGGCACCGGCTTGAAGGTGCCGGCCGAACTCCACCAGGGCATCAGCAGGTAGAAGCTGAAGTACAGCAGCGTGCAGACCTGCGAGGTGATGGTATAGGCCGGGGTCGGCAGCTGGGTACCCAGGTAACCCAGGATGACGAAGCACAGCGCGAACACCAGGTACACATACTTGTGCCAGTCGGGACGGTAGCGGATCGACTTGACCGGCGAGTGGTCCAGCCACGGCAGGGTGGCGATGATCACCACCGAGGAACCGAACAGCACCACGCCCCAGAACTTCGCATCCAGCACGAACATGCCGGCAATGGCCACAATGGCGATCACGGCGATGATGGCCTTGGTGCGGAATGCCAGGCGCGAGCGCAGCCAGATGAAGGCCACGTACAGGGCGATGGCGACCATCAGCACGTACAGGAAGTCGGCCGTGGTGGCGCGCAGCACCGAGTAGAACGGCGTGAAGTACCAGGTCGGCGCGATGTGCGGCGGGGTCTTCAGCGAATCGGCCGGGATGAAGTTGTTGTACTCCAGGAAGTAGCCGCCCATTTCAGGCGCGAAGAAAATCACCGCCGAGAAGATCAGCAGGAACACCGACACGCCGAACAGGTCGTGCGCGGTGTAGAACGGGTGCGACGGGATGCCGTCCACCGGATGGCCGTCCGGGCCCAGGTTTTCCTTGATTTCGATGCCGTCCGGGTTGTTCGAGCCGACTTCGTGCAGCGCGATCAGGTGGACCGCCACCAGGCCCAGCAGGACCAGCGGAATGGCGATCACGTGGAAGGCGAAGAAGCGGTTCAGGGTGGCGTCGGACACCACGTAGTCGCCGCGGATCCACAGCGACAGGTCAGGGCCGATCAGGGGAATGGCGCCGAACAGGTTGACGATCACCTGGGCGCCCCAGTACG
>JBKHWY010000716.1:0-1598 GCA_046566285.1 Gammaproteobacteria bacterium
GAGTTCTAAGCATCGTGCGCATGGGCGGGCTGCCCGCCCATGCGTGTTACCGGGTTGACTGTTCATCACAAGGGCTTGAACCGTGCCGCTACCGAAGCAGGAAACCGTCAAGGAATTCAATTTCACCCGCGCCGATTTCGAACGGGTGCGCGCGCTGATCTACCGGCGCGCCGGCATCTCGCTGGCCGACAGCAAGCAGGAGATGGTCTACAGCCGCCTGGCGCGGCGCCTGCGCGCAACCGGCATCCAATCCTTCGCCCAGTACCTCGACGAGCTTGAAGCGGGCCGCATGGGCGAGGAATGGGAAGCCTTCACCAACGCCCTGACCACCAACCTGACCTCGTTCTTCCGCGAGGCGCACCACTTTCCGCTGCTGGCCGAACACCTGAAGAAGGTCAGCGGCCATCCGCTCACGATCTGGTGCTCGGCCAGCTCCACCGGCGAAGAGCCGTATTCGATCGCCATGACCGCCTGCGAGGCCTTCAACACCCTGAACCCGCCGGTGCAGATCATCGCCACCGACATCGACACCAATGTGCTGGCGGTGGGCGAGCGCGGCGTGTACGGCATGGAACGGGTGGAGCGGGTGCCGCAGGACCAGCTGCGCCGCTTCTTCCTGCGCGGGAAGGGCGCGCAGGAGGGCATGGTGCGGGTGCGTCCGGAACTGCGCCAGCTGGTCACGTTCCGCCAGCTGAACCTGCTGGCCGACGACTGGCCGGTGCGCGGGCCGTTCGACGCCATCTTCTGCCGCAATGTGATGATCTACTTCGACAAGGCCACCCAGCGCAAGATCCTGTCGCGCTTCGTGCCCCTGATGAAGGAGGACGCGCTGCTGTTTGCCGGCCACTCCGAAAACTTCCTGTACGTGTCCGACTCGCTGAAATTGCGCGGCAAGACCGTGTACGAGCTCGAACGCGCTGCGGCGCGCCGCTGAGCGATGCGCTGAACGGAACCATCACCATGGCCATCGAACCGAAAGAGCAGTTTGCCACCAACGTGTACTTCGACCGCACCTTCGACTGCGAGGCGGCCAAGATCCTGCCGGGCGAATACTATTACACGGCCAAGGACATGCTGATCGTGACCGTGCTCGGGTCCTGCGTGTCGGCCTGCATCCGCGACCGCGTCTCGGGCCTGGGCGGCATGAACCACTTCATGCTGCCCGATGGCGCAGGCGACCCCACCAGTCCCATTTCGCCGTCGATGCGCTACGGGACCTACGCGATGGAAGTGCTGATCAACGATTTGCTCAAGGCCGGGGCCCGGCGCGAGAACCTGGAAGCGAAGGTGTTTGGCGGAGGCGCCGTGCTGCGCGGCTTTTCTGCCATGAACGTGGGCGAACGCAACGCCGCTTTTGTCACCAACTACCTGCGCACCGAGAAGATGCGCGTGGTGGCCGAAGACCTGAACGACATCTATCCTCGCAAGGTGTATTTTTTTCCGCGCACGGGCAAGGTGCTGGTCAAGAAGCTGATGCAAACCCATAACGATACGCTGGCGCGGCGCGAGCTCGATTACGCCAGCCGCCTGAAGGTCGCGCCCGTGAGCGGCGACATCGACCTGTTCTGACCATTGAAAGCTAAGCCATGAAGATCAAG
>JBKHWY010000717.1:0-1594 GCA_046566285.1 Gammaproteobacteria bacterium
CTCTTATCGATTGGAGTTTTTCATGTTTGCAAAAGATCACACGCTCGCCCATGTTGACCCGGAACTGTGGGATGCGATCCAGAAAGAGAACACCCGCCAGCAGGATCACATCGAGCTGATCGCTTCTGAAAACTACACCTCGCCCGCCGTGATGGAAGCCCAGGGCTCGCAGCTGACCAACAAGTACGCCGAAGGCTACCCCGGCAAGCGCTACTACGGCGGCTGCGAATTCGTCGACATCGCCGAGCAACTGGCGATCGACCGCGTCAAGCAGCTGTTCGGCGCCGAAGCGGCCAACGTGCAGCCGAACTCGGGTTCGCAGGCCAACCAGGGCGTGTTCTTCGCCGTCCTGAAACCGGGCGACACCATCATGGGCATGTCGCTGGCCGAAGGCGGCCACCTGACCCACGGCATGGCGCTGAACCAGTCCGGCAAATGGTTCAACGTGGTGTCCTACGGCCTGACCGAGAAGGAAGACATCGACTACGACGCCATGGAACGCCTGGCGCGCGAGCACAAGCCCAAGCTGATCATCGCCGGCGCCACCGCCTATCCGCGCCACTGGGACTTCGCCGCGTTCCGCCAGATTGCCGACGAGGTGGGCGCGTACCTGCTGGTCGACATGGCCCACTACGCCGGCCTGGTGGCCGCGGGCGTGTACCCGAACCCGGTGCCGCATGCGGACTTCGTCACCTCGACCACGCACAAGTCGCTGCGCGGCCCGCGCGGCGGCATCATCCTGATGAAAGCCGAGCACGAGAAAGCCATCAATTCGGCGATCTTCCCCGGCATCCAGGGTGGCCCGCTGATGCACGTGATTGCCGGCAAGGCAGTGGCGTTCAAGGAAGCCCTGAGCCCGGAATTCAAGGCTTACCAGCAGCAAGTGGTGAAGAACGCCGACGCGCTGGCCAAGGCCTTGATCGCACGCGGCCTGCGCATCGTCTCGGGCGGCACCCAGTCGCACGTGATGCTCGTGGACCTGCGCGCGAAAAACCTGACCGGCAAGGAAGCCGAGGCACTGCTGGGCGCCGCGCACATGACCTGCAACAAGAACGGCATCCCGAACGACCCGCAAAAGCCGTTCGTGACCTCGGGCATCCGCCTGGGCAGCCCGGCCTTCACCACCCGTGGCTTCAAGGAAGAAGACGCGACCGTGGTGGGCAACCTGATTGCCGACATCCTTGACAACCCCAACGACGCGGCCGTGCTCGAGCGCGTGAAGGCGGACGTCAAGAAGCTGACCGACAAGTATCCGGTCTACGCCAAGTAATCGCAGTCTGAGTCCACGCCGGCCCCGATCATGAAATGTCCTTTCTGCCAGCATGAAGACACCCAGGTGCTCGACACCCGGGTGCAGGAGGACGACTCGATCCGGCGCCGGCGCCGTTGCTCCACTTGCGACAAGCGCTTTACCACGTATGAGCGCATCGAACTGTCGATGCCGATCATCGTCAAGAAGAACGGCAGCCGCACCGAATACGCGTCCGGCAAGCTGCGCAGCAGCCTGATGCTGGCGCTGCGCAAGCGGCCCGTCTCGGCCGCCGCCATTGATACGGCGGTCGCCTCGATCGAGGAAAAACTCCTGACCAGTGGC
>JBKHWY010000718.1:0-1496 GCA_046566285.1 Gammaproteobacteria bacterium
ATCATCACGTCGGTGGCCCGGTTGAGGCCGTCGATGAGGGAGTGGCGGCAGCCGTACAGGTTGTCGAACTTCGACTTGGTGACCGAGTCGTTGACGTTGATCGCCGGGAAGAGCAGGTCGCCGGTCTCGGCCAGCTGGTAGAGCCGGGGCACGCCGGTGGTGGTTTCCTCGGTCACGCCCAGGATGTGCGGGAGGCGCTTGGAGTACCACTGCGGATCGACGGCCAGGTGCGCCTTGATCGAATTGAACAGGCAGGTTTCTTCTTCCGAACCCGGGTTGGACAGCACCGATGCGTCGGTTTCCGCGCGCTTGCCCAGGTGCAGCAGCAAGGTGGCGTCGCCGCCGTCGTCGAGGATCATGTTCGAGTAGACCGGCGCGCCGTTCTCGCTTGGCCACTCGAAGATGCGGTGGGTGTATTCCCAGTATTCGTCCAGGGTCTCGCCCTTGACGGCGAACACCGGGGTGCCGACGGCGGCAATGGCGGCGGCGGCGTGATCTTGGGTCGAGTAGATGTTGCACGAGGCCCAGCGCACGCGCGCGCCCAGGGCTTCCAGCGTGCGGATCAGCACGGCGGTCTGGATGGTCATGTGCAGGGAACCGGTGATGCGCGCGCCTTTCAGGGGCTGGGATGCGGCGAATTCCTCGCGGATCGCCATCAGGCCCGGCATTTCGGTTTCAGCGATCTTGATTTCCTTCTCGCCCCAGGCAGCCAGGGAGAGGTCGGCGACGAGAAAGTCTTGCGAGGGGTCTTGCGATACTGCGGATTTGATAACGGCGTTCATCACGCCCTCCTTTCGATTGAAAAAAGTAACGTGAGCGCGGTTTGAAGAGATTTCCGAGCCTGGCGAACTGCGGCCCCAACATGCCGGCAATTCGTCGCAACGCTCCTCGGAACAAATAAGTCTACCGGTTTACAGCTGTTTGTGCCAGCCTAATCTGGCCGGCCCCCGGGAGATTCCTGCGACTCCCGGGGCTGGCATGACCCTTAGGACAGGCCGGCTTCGGCGCGCAGCAGCGCGGCGCGGTCGGTGCGCTCCCACGAAAACTCCGGCTCTTCGCGGCCGAAGTGGCCGTAGGCGGCGCTCTTCTGGTAGATCGGGCGCAGCAGGTCAAGCATCTGCACGATGCCTTTCGGACGCAGGTCGAAGTGTTCCATCACCAGCTGGGCGATCTTCTCGTCGGGGATGACGCCGGTGCCTTCGGTGTACACGGTGATGTTGATCGGCTTGGCCACGCCGATGGCGTAGCTGACCTGCACCTGGCACTGGCGCGCCAGGCCGGCGGCCACCACGTTCTTGGCCACGTAACGGGCCGCATAGGCGGCCGAACGGTCGACCTTGGACGGATCCTTGCCGGAGAACGCGCCGCCGCCGTGACGGCCGTAACCGCCGTAGGTGTCGACGATAATCTTGCGGCCGGTCAGACCCGCGTCCGCGTTCGGTCCACCGACGACGAAACGGCCTGTCGGGTTAATCAGGAAGCGGGTCTTTTCATCG
>JBKHWY010000719.1:0-1103 GCA_046566285.1 Gammaproteobacteria bacterium
CTCGCGCCTGGAATCACCACCGACACGGCCGGGTGATCGAGGATCCAGCGCAGCGCCATCTGCGCCATCGTCATCCCTTCCGGCACCAGCCTGGCGATCTGCTCGGACAGCTCGATTCCCTTGTCCAGCTCCAGCCCCGCGAAGGTCTCGCCGACGTTGAAATGGGCGCCGTCGCGGTTGAAGTTGCGGTGATCGTCTTCACGGAAAGTGGTTGCGCGCGTGATCTTCCCGGACAACAGGCCGCTGGCCAGCGGCAGGCGCACGATGATGCCCACGCCCTTGTCCAGCGCGCGCGGCAGCAGCTCTTCCAAAGGCTTCTGGCGGAAGATATTGAAGATCACCTGCAGCGAGGTCAGGCCTTCCTGCTCCAGGCAGATCAAGCCTTCCTCGACCGACTCCACGCTGGCGCCGAAGCGGCGGATCAGCCCTTCCTGGCGCAGTTCGCGCAGCCACTCGAACACTTCGCCACGGCGCATCACTTCGGTCGGAATGCAGTGCAACTGGGTCAGGTCGAGCTGGTCCACGCCCAGGCGCTCGAGCGAGCGCTCGGTGGGCGCGCGGGGTCGCACGGGTGTATTGATCCGGGTAGATGCCGGCCCGTCCCAGCTTGGTGGCCACCACCACGTCGCGGTGGGCCGGAATGAACTGGCCGATCGACTTTTCGCTCGCGCCGTCGCCGTACACGTCGGCCGTGTCGATGAAGCGCACGCCGGCATCATAGGCCGTCTGCAGGGTTTGCTGGGCCACGTCATTGTCCCAGCTGTTGCTCCAGCCGCCGCCCAGCTGCCAGCAGCCCAGGCCGATCTCGGGCACGGTGAGGCCATCGTGGCCGAGTTTTCGTTGTTTCATGGTGCTCCTCTCTTGTTATGGAATTTCACGCTGCGGGCAGTATAGCTTTCACCACCGCGTAGCGTGCCAGCGTCTTCTCGCGTGCTTCGTCATGACGCACGATCGGCGCCGGATAGTCCACGCGCTCGCGCGCCAGCCACGGAGCGTGGATCTCCTTGTCGGACAGCTTCGCCAATTGCGGCAGATAGTGGCGAATGAACCCGCCTTTGGCATCGAATTTTTCCGACTGCGACACCGGATTGAAGATGCGGAAG
>JBKHWY010000720.1:0-1055 GCA_046566285.1 Gammaproteobacteria bacterium
GACATGAAGGTGGCTTTCCTGTCACTCGACGGATCGGTTGCCGAGCCCTGTCCGGGAGACCGACGGGGGGATCGCCACCCGGCCGCCGGCGAGCAGGTCGCGCAGCTGCCACGGCGGCAGCGACCGCGCGAACAGCCACCCCTGGTGCGCCTCCACGCCGACCCCGCGCAGCACGTGGTACTGGTCGGTCGTCTCGACGCCCTCGGCCACCGTGGAGCGGCCCATCGCCTTGGCCATGTCGACCACCGCCCGGGCGACCGCGAAGTCGGCGGGATCGGTGGCGATGCCGCGGACGAAGGCGCGGTCCACCTTGACGATCTGTGCGGGCAGCTCCTTGAGCCGGGCCAGCGACGAGTAGCCGGTGCCGAAGTCGTCGATGGCGAACCGCACGCCGCACTGCACGAGCCGTTCCATTGCGGCGAGCGCGTGCGCGGGCAGGGCGACGAGGCTGGTCTCGACGACCTCGAGCACCAGCCGGTCCCACGGCAGGCCGGAGGTCTCGACGATGTCGGTGACGGTGGCGCGGAACGCCGGGTCGCCGGGCAGCAGGCCCGCGAGGTTGACCGCGACCGCCACCGGGCGGCCGCCGTGCTCGGGCCAGCCGGCGGCCTCCCGGCACGCCGTGCGCAGCACCCACTCGTCGAGCTCGCGCAGGAGGCCGCCGCGCTGCGCGATCGGCAGGAAGTCGGCGGGCGGGATCAGCCCGTGCTCCGGGTGCGGCCAGCGCACCAGCGCCTCGGCGGAGGTCACCAGACCGTCCGGCCCCACGACCGGCTGGTACTCCAGCACCAGCGCGTCCGCGGCGATCGCGGCGCGATGCGTGGGCTCCGCGCGGTGCGTGACCGCGGCGGAGGCCGCCCCGGCCGGCACGGCGACGAGGGCGCCGGCCGCGAGGGTGGCGGTGGTGGTGAGGCCGAGCGCACCGAGCGGCGCGACCAGTGGGATGATGTGGCCGGCGTCGAAGGCCAGCTGGGTGGCGACCGCGTACAGGGCGCCGGCGACCACCGCGCCGGCGACCGCGCGCAGCGGCCCGAGCACGGCCACGAGCAGGATGC
>JBKHWY010000721.1:0-1048 GCA_046566285.1 Gammaproteobacteria bacterium
TGACAGCGGTGACGGGCGCAGCGGTGGCAGGCGCAGTGGTGGCAGGCGCAGTGGTGGCAGGCGCCGTGGTCACACCCGCGGCGGGTGGATCGGCCAGCACACCGGCATGAACAGTGGCGCCCAGCGCCATGACGAGCACCATCGTAGCGTGGCGCAGTGATTGAATCAGCAGCATGAAGCACTCCGGTTATTGAACGCCGCCATCGTAATCCGGGTGGGCAGCGCGCGAAAGGGCCACCTGCGCTCGCGCCCGCGAGAAACCTGCGCCGTGCCGGCGCACAGCACCGCGGCGACGCAATCTGCTGCGCCGGCCAACAGGTTTTATCGCCCGCGCTATACTGGCCGCTCTTTGCTGTCAGTGTTGCAATATTTTAAGGAGATTACATGAGTATCGAAAAAGTGTTGTACCGCGCGCAGGCTACCTCGTCCGGCGGCCCTGAAGGTTCGTCGCGTAGTTCCGATGGCGTCCTGGACCTCACCTTGAGCACCCCGAAGGAACTGGGCGGTGGCGGCGGCCCTGGTACCAACCCTGAGCAACTGTTTGCTGCCGGCTATTCGGCCTGCTTCCTTGGCGCACTGAAGTTCGTGGCAGGCAAGGAAAAGGTGACATTGCCAGCCGACTTGACCATCACCGGCGACGTCGGCATCGGCGCTATCCCGACCGGCTTCGGCATCGAAGTCGACCTGACCATCAACGCACCCGGCTTCGACAAGGCCCAGCTGCAGTCGCTGGTCGAGAAGGCCCACGTCGTCTGCCCGTACTCCAACGCGACCCAAGGCAACATCGACGTGCGCCTGCATGTCAATACCTGATCGCGCAGTTGCTCGACTCTGCTGATCAACGCAGCTGATCGACTCAGTCGCTCCTGGCGCGGGAGTCCTGTTGCTGCCGCTCCAAGCCGCTCTCTCACCCGCGTCCTGCATGCCATGACGCGGGGGATGCACTGGCGACTCGCCCGCGAGCGCACAGCCCGCCGCCAGCGCGCGCGGGCGCGCACTCACCTGACACCACGCCGCCGCCCTGCTCGGAACAAAGCTGCTATGCTCG
>JBKHWY010000722.1:0-1029 GCA_046566285.1 Gammaproteobacteria bacterium
CTGGTACAAAAATCGAGCCAGAGGAATTTCTTGCGCAGCCGTGCCAGCGGAGTGCCGGTCAGGGCATTGAAGGTGCGTCGGCAGCCACGACAGCGGTACCGCTGCAAGCCGTTCGCGTGTCCGTGGCGCACATGATGGACGCCATGGCACTCCGGACAACGCAGTTGACGGGCGCGTGCCATTTCGATGATGTCGGCCACCTGTTCGCGCTGCACCTGCGGGGCCAGGATCTGCAGCAGCGTGCTCCGTTGCCCGCGTGACAGCCGGTCGAGGCGACGCAGCCACTGCTTGAAGGCACGCGCTTGCATGAACGCTCCTGAAGAACCAGAGGCCGTTGGACCTCTGCCATTCCGGACAGTTCAATATCCACACTTAACGGTGACAGCGCCATAAAAAAAGCGCTGTCCAGACGAGCCGGACAGCGCTGGGTGACCGCCCCCGCAGTCACAGAGAAGAACAAAAACCAAACAGACGTCGGCGCACCCAGTAGGCGCACCCCAGTAGGCGCACCTCAGTCGATGCAGCTCACATCAGCGCCGCAGCAGCGACCACTGCTGGTTACTCGCGTTATTGACCGTGTACTGGATAATCTGCGCATTCTCGGCCGTGCTCTTGCTGGCCACGTCCAGCACCATCCCCGAGCGCTCGTTGGCGACCGTGACATACCCGGCCGCCGGGCTGGCGAAACTCCAGCGCTGCCCTGCAGTGACCCACCAATCCCACTGCGCGATATTGGTGCCTGCCGTGGTCGAGTTGTTATAGTCGTCCAGGCTCTTCAGGCTGTTCACGTTGATGATGCTGTAGTTACCGGTGCCGCCGCCATGGCCCACGACATACCACGACTGCTGCTTGGCGCCCGCATCCGTGGTCTGCTGCACCAGGGCGCCGTTGGCCGTGGACGCGCCCGCCACCGTCAGCACCTTGCCCGACAGACGCGACTTGATCGCATACGTCCCGTCGCTGATGCCGCCGCAACCATTGAAGTTGGTGAAATTGCGCGTCATCACCGGCCAGCCTCCGCTGTAGGTC
>JBKHWY010000723.1:0-937 GCA_046566285.1 Gammaproteobacteria bacterium
TGCCACTGACTGAACGCGCCATGGATTCTGGCGGGGCCGCCGAGGCCTTCGCCAGAAGTCATTTCGAGCAATGCTCGGAATGACGGTTTTTAGTTGTTGGGTGGATGCATACGTTGTGACGGCATTTGCCTTGTAGTCTCAGGGCGCTCCATCTACCGCCGCCACACCACCCGCAGCGCCAGCGTGCGCTGCACCTGGGTACGCCACTGCAGTGGCCCATATTCGGCATGCGAGCCGTTCAGGTTCTGCCCCGCCACGATGACATCCAGCCCTGGCCGCACGCTCCACAGGTAGCGTGCATCCACCGCCGTGTAGGCCGGCACGGCCGGATAGTCCAGCGCCCCCACCCGGCGCCATGCGATTTCGGCCTGCTGGCCATCGGCGATATCCCAGGTCGAGCGCAGCTGCGCGGTGTACTTCGGGTCCTTGCGCGCCGCGCGCGGTCCGGCCACATCATTGCTGCCGGGTTTCAGCCAGAACGCCTGGTGCAGCGCCGTCAACCCGGCCGAGATGCGCCACCCCGGCGTGGCCTGCACGCTGCCCCACATTTCGAGGCCGCGCGCCTTGCCCTTCATCTGGCTGGCAAAGGTGACGAAGGTACGGCTGGGATCGATCTCCTGCGTGCGCAGATCGTCGTACCGGTTGTGGAACGCGGTGACGGAATACGATACACCCTGCACCGGCTGGCCACGGTAGCCCAGCTCCAGCACGCGCGCCACTTCAGCGCGCACCGCAGCGCCGCCGCGCAGCAGGTAGGGCGGGCGGCCCGGCACGAACGCATCCACGTCCAGACGCGAAGGCGCACGCACGGTGCGCGAGGCTGCCGCCCACACGAACTGCGCCGGCGCCACGTGCCAGGACAGGCGCAGCGTGGGCAGCCATTCGGTGCCCGTGTAGGGATTGTGCTCGGCGCGCGCGCCGGCGGTGAGGGCCACCC
>JBKHWY010000724.1:0-858 GCA_046566285.1 Gammaproteobacteria bacterium
AGCGGGGCACCTTGGTGACGACGTAGTCGATGGTGGGCTCGAAGCTCGCCGGCGTCTTCTCGGTGATGTCGTTGGGGATCTCGTCGAGCGTGTAGCCGACGGCCAGCAGGGCGGCGATCTTGGCGATCGGGAAGCCGGTGGCCTTGGACGCCAGGGCGGACGAGCGGCTGACGCGCGGGTTCATCTCGATCACGTAGGGCGTGCCGTCGTAGGGGCTGACCGAGAACTGCACGTTCGAGCCGCCCGTCTCCACGCCCACGGTGCGCATCACGATCTGGGCCATGTCGCGCAGGCGCTGCAGCTCGCGGTCGGTGAGCGTCATGGCCGGGGCCACGGTGATCGAGTCGCCGGTGTGCACGCCCATCGGGTCGAGGTTCTCGATCGAGCAGACGATCACGACGTTGTCCTGCGGTCGCGCATGACCTCGAGCTCGAACTCCTTCCAGCCGAGCACGCTCTCCTCGATCAGCAGCTCGCCGATCGGCGACAGCTTGAGGCCTTCTTCGACAATGCGGCGGAAATCATCGGCGTTGTAGGCGATGCCGCCGCCGGCGCCGCCCAGGGTGAACGAGGGCCGGATAATCGCGGGGTAGCCGGTGTTCTGGACCAGCTCCAGCGCCTCGGCCAGCGCCGCCAGGGCCGCGGGTTCGTCCCCGACGGCCACGTGGGCCATGGCCTCGAGCACCTGCCCCGCGAGCACGCTGGCGGCGCGGCCCTGCGCCACGGCCAGCGCACGCCAACGCCGCAGCATCCGAACCGCCGAGCCGGGGTCTCCGTGGGCGATCAACACGCGGGCGAGCACGTGGTAGGCGACGTCGCCCGGGTAGACCGGTTCGTCCTCGACCGCGAGCCCGCGGTC
>JBKHWY010000725.1:0-835 GCA_046566285.1 Gammaproteobacteria bacterium
TGGTTATGTGGTCAAGCCGTTCACGGCCGCCACGCTGGACGAAAAGCTCAACAAGATTTTCGAAAAGCTGGAAAAGGCCAACGCCTGATCCACCGCCGGCGGCCGCTATGCCGCCCGAAAGACGCGCCGCGCTGGCCACGGTGCGTTGCTATCGATGCGGCGCGCTGCGCCGCGGGACTACATTGGCTAGGTTTGCACCGGGGCGGCGCCTCCTTGGCGCCTGACTCATCGGCACCTGACTCATCGGCACTACCTGGCGAAGCACACAATGCACGAAACAAATTTCATTGTCCGCGAACCGCTGCTCGACCCGAACCAGCGCGTCGTCGGATACGAACTCTCCTGGCAACACCATCATGATCAGGTCGTTACCGACGACGACCTGGAAGCGCTGATCGGCTTTGTCGCCGACAACGTCAACGACGAGGAACGCGGCTGGCTGCTGCGCGACAAGATCCTGTTCCTGGACGCGGTCCCGGCCATGCTCTCACGCGACGCCCTGTTCAACATGCCGCCCGAGCGCACCGTCCTGACCTTGCGCGCCGAAGACCTGGCCAATCCCGATACCCTGGCTGCCGCCCAGGGCTTGAAGGCCGGCGGTGTCGGCATCTCGATCCGCGATGGCGACCTGACCCGCCTGGGCCGCCACCTGAACATCACTGCCTCGTATGTGGAAGTGCGCTTTTCCGGCGCCGACGTGGCCGCGCTCCAGGGGAGCCTGCCCTGCGCCTGGCCCATCGTCGAGGACCAGAAGGCGCCGCCCCACCCGCCCATCGCGGTGGACCGGGTGGCGTTCGCGGGCGAGATCGTCGCGGTCGTCGTGGCGCGCACGCCC
>JBKHWY010000726.1:0-822 GCA_046566285.1 Gammaproteobacteria bacterium
CTGGTGCGCGCGGCGCAAGGCGGCACCCGCCATGCGGCCGTCGAGATCATGGTCAACACCCGCTATATCTCGGACCTGATCGAAAAAGGCGATATCGGCATGATCAAGGAAGCCATGGACAAGAGCCTGTCACCCGGTTCGCAGTCGTTCGAAAAGGCGCTGCTGGAACTGGTGCAGTCCGGCGCCATCACCCAGGACGAAGCGCTGGCCAATGCCGATTCGGCCACCAACCTGCTTTGGCTGCTCAACAACGGACCGGATTCGCAGATGGCGCGCAAGCCCGAGCCGCTGGTCCCGCAGACACCGGCCGACGATTCCTCGGCCTCGTTCACGGAATTTACCCTCAATACCTAAGCTTATGGATACAGCGCGCGCCAGCCCGGCGCCGCCCTGATCACGCTGTCCTTCGCCAACAGACGCTCGCCGGCTGTGAAATCGGCGCAGAACACCTGCTCCTTGCGCACATTGTCCCAGTGTTCGGTATCGGCGGCACGCAGCGGCTGGCTGGTGTTCGACACTTCCACCTGATGCCCCTTGTCCGGATAACAGAATCCCACCGCGCTGACTGAGCGGACGAACAGGCGCAGGTACCAGGGCACCAGGTCCTTGCGCACGCGCTGGGCCGCCTCGATGCTGGCCAGGATATCGGCATAAGTCACGCCTTCGGCCGGCAGCTTGGGTCGCAGGGTCAGTTCGGTGCGGATCGTGCCCTTCTTCTGGTTGCTGACGAATTCCGCCTTGTCGGCGAGCGCTGCTTCGCTGATCGGCATGGTGACCCGGCCGTCCGGCGTAACCGCGACCCGTTCAAAGGTATTGTCGCCC
>JBKHWY010000727.1:0-762 GCA_046566285.1 Gammaproteobacteria bacterium
CCTGGCCGAGCTCGCGGCGGCCGAACGCGAGGCGGCGCCCGACCTCGAGGCCGAGGCGCGCGTGTGGGCCGGCGTCGAGCAGCGCCTGCTGCACGGGCCGCCGCCGATCGATCTGCCCGCCGCGGGCGCGGGCGCGTCGATCACGGCGCTGAAGTGGATCGGCGGGCTCGTGCTCGTCGGCGGCCTGGTCGGCGGCGCCGCAACGCTCCTTGCGCCGCCCTACCGCGCCGGACGGGCCCAGGGCAGCGAGTTGCGCTTCGGCGCGCTCTACCCCTTCTCCGGCGGCCTGGCCCTGCTGGGCGACGAGAGCTTCCGCGGCATCGAGATCGCGGCGGAGGAGCGCAACGCCGCCGGCGGCCTGCTCCATGAGGACGGCGGCCGCGGCGCGCTCGAGCGCCACGTCGAGGTCTCGGGTGTAGACGCCGTCCAGCACCGCGTCGGCCAGCGTCGTGACGTCCTCGGGTCCCGGCAGGTCCGCGACCCCGGCCACCACGTCGTGCACGGGCGCGGCGGCGATGCCCTGGCGGATCAGGCGCTCGGCCGTGTCGCGGTCGGGCCACAGGGCAAGGCGGAGGTTGGCGTCGAAGGAGACCAGTCGGCCATGGCGGCGCGCCGTCTCCACCGCCAGCAGGCTGGCGTCGCGCGCGGATCGGTCGATCAGGCCGATCGAGCCGGAATGCAGCAGGCGGGCGGCAGCGATGGCGTCGAGGTCGAGGTCGGCGGGGGAGAAGCCGGCCATTGGCTCGCCATAGAACAGGAATT
>JBKHWY010000728.1:0-739 GCA_046566285.1 Gammaproteobacteria bacterium
GCACGCTCGACGACCAGCCCGGCCTTCTCGAGCTCGATGACGACCTCGTCGCGGAAGTCGCCGAAGTGGTCGTAGGGCGCGACGGGGAAGTAGCCGCCCTTGTACTTCACCTTGTAGCCGCGGTTGTTGTCCTCGGAGCCGCTGTTCCAGGCGCCGGCCTCGGAGTCGATGTGGTAGAAACCGGCGTTCGCCGAGGTCTCGAAGCGCACGTTGTCGAAGACGTAGAACTCGGCCTCGGGAGCGAAGTAGGCGGTGTCGCCGATGCCGGTCGAGCCGAGGTAGGCCATCGCCTTGCGGGCGATGTTGCGCGGGTCGCGCGAGTAGGCCTCACCGGTGATCGGGTCGTGGATGAAGAAGTTGACGACGAGCGTCTTGCGGGCCCGGAACGGGTCGAGGTACGCCGTCGTCGGGTCCGGGAACAGCGACATGTCGGACTCGTGGATCGCCTGGAAGCCGCGGATCGACGAGCCGTCGAAGGCGAGGCCGTCCTCGAAGACCGACTGGTCGAAGGAGGACACCGGCACGGTGAAGTGCTGCATGACGCCGGGCAGGTCGCAGAAGCGGACGTCGACCATCTCGACGCCCTCGTCCTTGATGAACTTGAGCAGCTCATCCGAGTTCTTGAACATTCGGTTCCTCCTTGACGGCGGCCAGCGCCTCCTCGCCATTGCAGGCGCGGTGCACCCGCAGGCCCAGGGCTTCCAGCATCGCGCTGGCCACTTCCACATTGACGGGATTG
>JBKHWY010000729.1:0-739 GCA_046566285.1 Gammaproteobacteria bacterium
CGACTTCGCGCGGGACTACGACACGGTCGTGCACGGGCTCTCGAGCCACTTCGTCTGGCTCAACCGCGGCAAGGAGAGCGTGGCGCTCGACCTCAAGGATCCCGACGGCATCGCCGCCCTGCAGCGGATCGTCGCCCGCGCCGACGTCTTCGTGCAGAACTTCGCGCCGGGGGCGGCCGAGCGCCTCGGGCTCGACCTCGACGCCTTCCTTTGTGGCGATGTTGCCGAGATGCTTCATCAGCACGTCGGCCTCGACCCGGCGCAGATCGAAACGCTGACAGCGCGACAGCACCGTGACGGGGACCTTTCGGATTTCGGTGGTGGCGAACACGAATTTGGCGTGCTCGGGCGGCTCCTCCAGCGTCTTCAGCAGCGCGTTGAACGCCGCCGTCGACAGCATGTGGACTTCGTCGATGATGTAGACCTTGTAGCGCGCCGAGACCGGGGAATAGCGGATGCCGTCGATGATCTGGCGGACGTCGTCGATGCCCGTATGCGAGGCGGCGTCCATCTCCAGGACGTCCACGTGCCGCGATTCCATGATCGCCTGGCAGTGGACGCCGAGATCCGGCATGTGGATGGTGGGGGCGCCGGAGCCGTCCTGCCTCTGGTAGTTGAGGGCGCGGGCGAGGATGCGGGCGGTGGTGGTCTTGCCGACGCCGCGTACGCCGGTGAGCATCCAGGCCTGCGGGATGCGCCCGGTCTCGAAGGCGTTCGACAGGGTGCGGACCATCGCCTC
>JBKHWY010000730.1:0-723 GCA_046566285.1 Gammaproteobacteria bacterium
CGCGCGCGCCAGCACGGCCCACAGGCGATCGGTGGGCCGCGCCAGCAGGCGCTCCAGCAAAGTCGCCGGCGCCAGGCTCGCGCCCGCCGGCATGCGCCCGGTCTCCAGGAAGGCGGCCAACTGGCGCAGCTGCGCATCGTGGTCGTCGCGCGCTTCGCCGGCCGGCCGGGCCGGCTGCTCGGGCGTGCGTGCCAGTTGCGCCAATTCCGCGTGGATGACCGCGCGCAGCGCCGCGATGGAGATCGAGGCCACCGGCCGCGCCGTGGCGGCTTTCAGGAGAATCTGCCAGCACAGGCGCATGAGCTGCTCGCCGCCCACGCCGGGGAAGCGCTCTTCCCGTCCCAGTTGCTCGAATTCGCCGGCCAGCGCCAGCATGGCGTCGGCCTGCGCGGGCGCGCTGCGGCGCACGATCGCCCGCAACTGGCGCGGTGGGCCGGCCAGCAGGCGGCGCGCGCTGTCCGGCCGGGCCAGCGCGTCCGACAGCGTCGCCCACAGCGCCTCACCTGGTTGCGGCTGCGCCAGCAGGCGGTCGAGCAGCTCCACCTGCGAGCGGGCTCCGGTTCCCGCCATGAGGGTGCCGCTGCGCAGGTACTGGATTAGCGCCGGCAGCGCCGTGTCGGTGTCGCGCGGGGCGGCCGCCGCCTTGGGCGCGGCCAGCACGCGCCGGTCGGCCATGCGCGCCAGTTCGGCGACGATGGCCTCGCGCAGCGCGTCCAGCGCAAT
>JBKHWY010000731.1:0-722 GCA_046566285.1 Gammaproteobacteria bacterium
GGCCCGACGCCTTCGCGGTCGGTGATCACCTGGTAGTCGGCGATCACCACGTACGACTCGACGCCGGCCTCCTGCAGCCGCACCCGGTTCTGCAGCGAGCCGAAGTAGTGCCCGATGTGCAGCCGGCCGGTCGGGCGGTCGCCGGTCAGCATCCGGTAGCGGCCCGGGTGCTCGACCAGGTCGGCCTCGACCACCACGCGCACCGCCCCGTGCGGGACCTGTCCGGCGGGCAGCAGCAGCGGCTCTCGCTCGCGATGGCGGTCGTGGGCCGGCCCGAGCTGGTCTTCCTCGACGAGCCGACCGCCGGGCTGGACCCGCAGGCCCGGCGCGCCACCTGGGAGCTGGTGGAGGCGCTGCGGGCCGACGGGGTGACCGTCGTGCTCACCACCCACCTCATGGACGAGGCCGAGCGGCTCTGCGACCGCCTCGCGATCCTCGACCACGGACGCATCATCGCGACCGGCGCGCCGCGCGAGCTCGTCGCCGCCGTCGCCTCGGCCAAGCAGTTCCTGTCCTTCGCGGGCGGGACGCCGCTGCAGCACGCGGCGGCCGCCGCGCTCGCGATGGACGACCACGCCCGGGCGCTCGCGGCCGATCCCGTCTTCATGCTGCTCGACGAACCGTTCGCCGGTGTCGATCCGATTGCCGTCGCGGAGGTCAAGCTCCTGGTCCGCCAGCTGACCGCGCGCGGCATCGGCGTCCTCATGACCGACCACTCGGTG
>JBKHWY010000732.1:0-718 GCA_046566285.1 Gammaproteobacteria bacterium
CTCGACCATCACGACCCCGATCGGCAACAGGCTCTTGCCGCCGTGACGCAGCTTGCTGGCGGCGCCTTCATCGACGACGACTGCGCCGCGCAACTGCAGATGGTCGGCCATCCACTGCTTGCGCGCGGCCAGTTTCTGGGTGGCGGCCGCCAGCGCGGTGCCGATTCTCTCGCCAGCGGCCAGGCGCAGCAGCACATCCGGCTCGCGGCCCCAGGCGATCACGGTGCTCGCGCCGCTGCCGGCCGCGCGCCGGGCCGCGGCGACGAGCCGCCGGGCGGCGAAGCCGCGCGCCTCGCCGGTGGTGGCGGCCACCGCGGAGACCGCGAGCGCGGCCAGCCCGTCCTCCACCCGGGCGCCGAGCGCGGCGGCGGCGGAGCCGGTGGCGACGGTCTCGGACTCCTCACCGCCGGGCTCGCGCAGGTGGGTGTGCAGGTCGACCAGGCCGGGCAGCGCGATCAGCCCGGCGCCGGCGACGACGTGGGCGTCCCCCGCGTCCAGGCCGGTGCCGATGCCGGCGATCACGCCGTCGGCGATCAGCACGTCGGCCGGGTCGCCGCCCAGCGCGCGCTCGGGGAGCAGGTCGTCCGCGTCTACGGGATACGGGGAGTCCGGGCGGCCAGGTGCGGCGCGGAGACCGGCGAGAGCTTCGCGGGCGCTCGCGTGCGCGTCGGTGAGACCGCCCGCCCGCGGCCCGGCGACGACCGGTCCGGGCCCGAAC
>JBKHWY010000733.1:0-715 GCA_046566285.1 Gammaproteobacteria bacterium
GAGGAGCAGGTCCACCGGATCATCGAAAACCTGGCCGAGCAGGCGCGGGGAGCGGCCACCGGCCTCAACCCCGACGCGCAGAAGATCGGCGACCTGTTCGCCAGCTTCATGGACACCGAGCGGATCGAGCAGCTCGGCACCACGCCGATCCAGCCGCTGGTCGACGCGGTCCACGCGCTGCGCGACGTGCGCGACCTGGCGGCGTTCCTCGGTGAGTTCGAGCGCATCGGCGGCCACGGGCTGTTCGGCGCCTACGTCAACACCGACGACCGGGACGCCGGCCGCTACATCGTCAACCTGGTGCAGGGCGGGATCGGGTTGCCCGACGAGTCCTACTACCGCGAGGGCAAGTTCGCCGACGTCCGCAAGGCCTACGTCGCCTACCTGGAGCGCATGTTCGGTCTGGTCGGCGACCTGCACCCGGGTGACCCTGCCGAGGCGGCCGCGCGCGTGATGCGGCTGGAGACCCGGCTCGCGGAGGGCCACTGGGAGCGCGCGGAGACCCGCGACGTGATCAAGGCCTACAACCTGACCACCCACGACGAGCTGACCGCTCTGGTCCCCGCCCTGCCGCTGCGCGCCTGGGCTGACGCGCTCGGCGCCGACGACACCGCCCTCGCCGAGACGATCGTCCGCCAGCCGTCGTACCTCCAGCACCTCTCCACCGTGCTGGAGGAGGTGCCGCTGGAGGACTGGAAGCCCTGGCTGGCGATCC
>JBKHWY010000734.1:0-708 GCA_046566285.1 Gammaproteobacteria bacterium
GACGACCGTGTTGAGGTCGGCCGTGCCGGAGGCGATCGCGATGTGCCGGTGGCCCAGCTCGAGCAGGTGCTCGCCGAGGGCCTTGCCGCCGGCTTCGTTGTCGGGCAGCACCGCGTCCACGCCCAGCGAGTGCCGGCCGATCACGGCGACCCGTCCGCCCCCGCGCACGTAGGCCGAGAGCTCGTCGCGGGCGGCGGCCTCGTCGCCCTCGAACTCGACGAGCACGCCGACGGCGGGCGGCAGGTCGGCGGCACGCTTGTGCATGTAGGTCACGGTGTGGCCGTCGAAGTAGGCGACCTCGCCGAGCTCGATCTTCTCGCCGATGGTGATGGCGAGCTCCTGGACGACCTCGCCGACGGTCTTGCCGTCGAGCTCAGCGGCCTTGAGGGACTCGACGTCGGTGGCCTTGACCGAGTTGGCGACCTCGGCGATCTGCTGCGCCTTGGTGATGAAGTCGTCGTTCTTGGCGACGAAGTCGGTCTCGCTGTTGAGCTCGACCAGCGCGCCGCCGGAGGTGGCGACGAGGCCGGCGGTGGCCTCCCGCTCGGCGCCGCGCTTGGCGGCCTTGGCGGCACCCTTGGTGCGGAGCAGGTCGACGGCGGCCTCGAGGTCGCCGTCGGTCTCCTCGAGCGCCTTCTTGCAGTCCATCATCCCGGCCCCGGTGGTCTCCCGGAGCTTCTTGACGTCGGCGGCGGAGAAGTTCGCCAT
>JBKHWY010000735.1:0-708 GCA_046566285.1 Gammaproteobacteria bacterium
CGCGCTCGACGGGCTGCTCGAGGAGCATGCCCGGCACGGCGGGCTCGTGTCGGTGCAGCCCTCCCACGTGGTCGAGCGGCCCTACGAGCAGCTGTCGGCCTACTTCAACGCGGTGGCCGTGCTCGCCTGCGGCGCCTTCGCCCACGGGTCCGGGGCCCGGCCCCCGCGCCGCCCGATGGCGTTCGGACCGTGCCTGCTCACCTCCCGCGCGGACTACGAGCGCGTGGGCGGCCACGCCGCGGTCCGCGCGGAGGTCCTCGACGACGTCCGGCTGGCGGCGGCCTACGACCGGGCCGGCCTGCCGGTGCGCTGCCTCGCCGGCGGCGCCGCCGTCCGGATGCGCAGCTATCCCGGCGGCATCCGGCAGCTGGTGGCCGGCTGGACCAAGAACTTCGCGTCGGGCGCCACCGCGGCCGCCCGCGGCGGCGCGATCCCGGTCTACGTCACCGCCCCCGACGCCTTCAGCGGCTTCGCCGCCGGCGCGTCGGCGGTCTGCGCCGTCCTCTGCCTCGTCGCCCTTTACGCCGTCGCCGCCGCCGCCGCCGGTGCGGGTGCGGCCGCCGCCACCGGCTGGACCACGCCCAGCCCGCTCGCGCGGGAGCCGTGCGCCGCCGCGTAGGCCTGGGTGAGCTCGGCGCCGAAGAACAGGATCTGGCACGAGTAGTAGACCCAGATCAGCATGGCCATCAGCGAGCCGGCGGCGCCGTA
>JBKHWY010000736.1:0-686 GCA_046566285.1 Gammaproteobacteria bacterium
CTGAAGAAGTCGAACGCGCGCTCGGCGACGCTGGCCTGGAAGGTGACCGGGTCGGGCTTCTGGGAGTGGATGAAGTCGGGGAACTTGATCGCGTCGCGGATGAAGAAGACGCCGAGGTTGTTGCCCACGAGGTCCCAGTTGCCGTCCTCGGTATAGAACTTGACCGCGAACCCGCGGGGGTCAGCCGGCCGTCGGGACGCGGTAGCCCGCGCCCACCACCGTCTCGATCACGCCCGGCTCGCCGAGCTTCTTGCGCAGGGTCATCACCGTCACCCGCACGGTGGTGGTGAACGGGTCCGCGTTCTCGTCCCAGACCCGCTCCAGCAGCTCCTCGCTGCTCACCACCGCTCCCCCGGCGCCCATCAGCACCTCGAGCACGCCGAACTCCTTACGGGTCAGCTCCACCAGCCGCTCGGAGCGGCGGACGACCCGGCGGGCCGGGTCGAGCGCGACGTCGCCCGCCACCAGCAGCGGCGGCGCCGCGGGGGTCGCACGCCGGCCGAGCGCCCGGCACCGGGCCACCAGCTCCGGGAAGTCGAACGGCTTGGCCAGGTAGTCGTCGGCGCCGGCGTCGAGACCCCGGATGCGGTCGCCGATCCCGCCACGCGCGGTGAGCATCAGCACCGGCACCCAGCACGCGCGCTCGCGCAGCACGCGGCAGACCTCCGTGCCGTCACGGAGCGGCA
>JBKHWY010000737.1:0-681 GCA_046566285.1 Gammaproteobacteria bacterium
GAGCTCGAAGCGCACGTCGTGGCGCAGGATCTCGGCGAAGACGTCGCTCTGGCGCACCTCGTCGCCGCGGAAGGCGAGCTTGACGAAGGTGCCGGCGTGGCGGGCGTGGAGTGCCGCCAGCGCCTCGGTGTCCGGCTCGTCGTCGACGATGGTCGCGACGAAGCGACGCGTGACCGGCTGCTGCGGGTTGGACAGCACCTGCACGACCGGGCCCTCCTCGACGATGCGGCCGGCCTCCATCACCACGACGCGGTGCGCGAGGCTGCGCACGACGTCCATCTCGTGGGTGATCACCACGATGGTGATGCCGAGCTCGCGGTTGACCCGGCGGAGGAGGGCAAGGACCTCCTGCGTGGTCTCCGGGTCGAGGGCGCTGGTCGACTCGTCGGCGAGCAGCAGCTTGGGGTTGGTAGCGAGCGCGCGGGCGATGCCGACGCGCTGCGCCTGGCCGCCGGAGAGCGCCGAGGGCCGCCGCCCGGCCAGCGCCGGGTCGAGGTGCAGCAGCGCCATCAGCGCCTCCACCCGCGCGGCGGTGCGCGCGGCGGTGGATGCGAACGTGGTCGTCGTGGCCGCGGCGGGCAACGCGGGGTCGGGCGCCTGCGTGCAGGCGCAGGACGGGCAGAGTCCCGGGCAGGTGGTGGCGCCGGCCTGGTTCGGCGACGACGTGCTCTCGGTGGGCTA
>JBKHWY010000738.1:0-679 GCA_046566285.1 Gammaproteobacteria bacterium
CGCCTGTCGAGCAAGTCGATGGCGAACGTTGCCCACATGGACTGGCAGATGCTGGGCCTGACCTTCGTGATCTCGGTCGGTGCCGCCATCGTGGCCGGACTGCTGCCGACCTGGCGCGCCTGCCAGGTCACCCCGGCGATCCAGCTCAAGTCGCAATAAGCGCGCTCGACGCAAAGACCGCAAAGGAGAACGTCATGGCATTCCGTCCCATCCTGTCCGCCCTGCTGCGCAACAAGACCGGCCCGCTGCTGGTGGCGCTGCAGGTCGCGCTCAGCCTCGCGATCCTCGCCAACGCCGTGCACATCGTGAACGAACGGCGCGAAACCGCCGCGCGCCCGTCCGGCCTGTCCGACGAGGCGGCCACCTTCTACTTCACCACCCGCAACCTGAACACCGACGGCCCCGAGCAGATGCACATCGTCCTGGTGGACAACGGTCGCACGCGGATGCTGGCGGACGAGTTCCGCGACATGCTGCGCTGCATCCGCTGCGGCGCCTGCATGAACCACTGCGTCGTCTATCGCCAGATCGGCGGGCACGCCTATGGCGGGACCTATCCGGGGCCCATGGGCGCGGTGCTGACGCCGGTGCTGGACGGTCTGGCGCAGTCGCGCGACCTGCCGCATGCCTGCACCATGAACGGCCGCTGCGCCGAGGTCTGCCCGGTCGAGATCCCGCT
>JBKHWY010000739.1:0-678 GCA_046566285.1 Gammaproteobacteria bacterium
TCACCTGGCCGATCCGGATCGGGGACGAGACCGTCAACTCCCGCAAGGCGCTGTGGGCGCGCGCGCAGAAGGACGTGTCCGAGGAGGAGTACACCGAGTTCTACCGGCACGTCAGCCACGACTGGCGCGAGCCGCTGGAGACGATCCGGCTGGCCGCCGAGGGCACCTTCGAGTACCAGGCGCTGCTGTTCCTGCCCGCGCACGCGCCGATGGACCTGTTCTGGCGCGACTCCAAGCGCGGCGTGCAGCTCTACGTCAAGCGCGTGTTCATCATGGACGACTGCGAGGCGCTCGTCCCCGAGTACCTGCGGTTCGTCAAGGGTGTCGTCGACGCGAACGACCTGTCGCTCAACATCTCCCGCGAGATCCTGCAGCAGGACCGCCAGATCCAGCTGATCCGCAAGCGCCTGGTCAAGAAGGTGCTCTCGACGGTCAAGACGATGCAGGAGAAGGAGCCGGAGAAGTACGCGACGTTCTGGTCGGAGCTGGGCGGGCCGTCAAGGAGGGCCTGCTGTCGGACCACGAGAACCAGAAGGCGATCCTCGACATCTGCTCGTTCGCCTCCACGCACGACGCCGAGAAGCCGACCACGCTGGCCGAGTACCTCGCGCGGATGCCCGAGGGTCAGGACGCGATCTACTATGCGACGGGCGAGTCACGCGCCGCGCTCGAGAGCTC
>JBKHWY010000740.1:0-669 GCA_046566285.1 Gammaproteobacteria bacterium
GGCAGCCCCGGCGCGGACTCGACCCGCAGCTCGAGGCCCTTGTGCTCGGCCTGGGGCCGGAACGCGCGCTCTACGAAGCCGCGCACCTCCGCGAGGTCCACCGGGGTGAGCTCGACGTCCACCCGCCCCGCCTCGATCTTGGACAGGTCGAGGATGTCGTCGATCAGCCGCAGCAGGTCCGAACCGGCGTTGTGGATCGTGCTGGCGAACTCGATCTGCCGCGGGCTCAGGTTGGCGTCCGGGTTGTCCGCCAGCAGCCGCGAGAGCAGCAGCAGCGAGTTCAGCGGGGTGCGCAGCTCGTGGCTCATGTTGGCCAGGAACTCCGACTTGTACTGGCTGGCCGCGGCGAGCTGCTGGGCCTTCTCCTCGACGCCGCGCCGGGCGGCGTCGATCTCCATGTTCTTGATCTCGATGTTGCGGTTCTGCTCGGAGAGCTGCGAGGCCTTCTCCTCCAGCTCGGCGTTCGTGGCCTGCAGCTCGGCGGAGCGGGTCTGCAGCTCGCCCGCCAGGTCCTGCGACTGGGCGAGCAGCTCCTCGGTGCGCCGGTTGGCCTGGATCGTGCGGATCGCGACCCCGATGGTGACGACGAGACGCTCGAGGAAGGTCAGGTGCAGCTCGTTGAACCGCGTCACGGCGCCGAACTCGATGACGCCGAGTGTGCGGCCCTCG
>JBKHWY010000741.1:0-661 GCA_046566285.1 Gammaproteobacteria bacterium
CAGCCGGGTGGTGTTCAGCCCCACCTTGTAGACCTCCCGCGCCCCGGTCGGTGCGCCGGCGGCCTGCAGGTCGCCGATCATCACCGCGACGATCCGGCCCGCGTCCTCGAGCCCGCTCTGCAGCAGCGCGCGCTCCTCCTTGAGCTCGGCGTTCCCGGCCTCCCGGTCCAGCCAGGCCTGCACCTGCGCCGACAGGTCGCCGAGGGCCCGGCCGCGGTCGCGGACGATCTTGCGCCACGACGCCTTCGGCGCGTTTTCCTGGTGCCTGGCTTCCTGGCCGGACAGGATGTAGTCGCGCTCCGCATCGGACAGGCGCTTCTGGTCGCGCGGGTGCTTGTAGAACACGACCCACAGCAGGGTCCAGGCCACGCCCAGCACGCCGACGATCACGAACGCCCACTGCCAGCCGGCGTGCAGGATCGCCCACACGACCAGCGGCGGCGCGCACAGTGCGCCGATCGACGAACCGATGTTGAACCAGCCGATGGCGACCGAACGCTCCTTCGCCGGGAACCACTCGGTGGTCGCCTTCACGCCGGCCGGGATGCCGGCCGCGATGAAGGCGGCGTAGTCCGAGCGGCCGCTGAAGTCCGTCTCGGCCGAGGCCAGGCCTTCGGAGGCAAAGTAGTCCGCGAAGACCTTCTCGATCTCAGCCGATCCT
>JBKHWY010000742.1:0-653 GCA_046566285.1 Gammaproteobacteria bacterium
CGGCCACCATGCCGGCTCCGTAGGTGAAGATCTGCCAGCGCAGCTCCTGGTAACTGTTCCGGTGCCCGTGCCGGACCAGGGCGGACGGTTCGGAGAGGAGGCGCCCTCCGCGGCGCAGGAGGGAGACGAAGGCGTCCTGGTCCTCGGCTCCGAAGGCGGGGGTGCCGGGGCCCAGCGTGACGTCGAAGGCCGCGGTGGTGTCGAGCGCGGACCGGCGGAAGGCGGCGTTGCCGAGGCCGCCGAGCGCGCCCCAGGCGGTGAGCTGGAGCAGGTCGGGCCAGTGCACCGGCGGCTCGGGCCCGCCGGGGCGCGCGGTCAGGCGGAGGATCGCACCGGCCAGCGCCAGCCCGGCCGCGGTGGCCCCGGCCAGCAGGACGAAGTCGGTCGCGACCCACTGCCGCCGCACCCGTGGCAGCAGCCAGGCCAGCCCGACCTGCGCGGGCGTCGCGCCGCGCCGCTCTGCGACGGCGAGCACCCGCGGGTCCTCGGTCACCTTGGGCATGCCGGGGAAGGCCGATCCGAGCGGGAAGAACGGCACGTAGGCGATGCCCAGCCCGTCGCAGAGATCCAGCACGTCGAGGTCGTGCTGGTCGACCAGGCTGAAGGGGTTCTGCACGCAGACGACCTCGGTGGTCTCCACGGTCGCCCGCACC
>JBKHWY010000743.1:0-649 GCA_046566285.1 Gammaproteobacteria bacterium
CAGGTGGTCTACGTCGAAGGGGACGCGTTCCACCCGCCTGCGAACGTGGCCACGATGTCGGCCGGACAGCCGCTCGACGACACCGACCGCGCCGATTGGCTGCGCGCATTGCAGGCCGAGATCCGCAAGGCACGCGCGGACGGTGTCGGCCTGGTGGTGTCCTGCTCGGCCTTGAAGCGCAGTTACCGCGACCTGCTGCGCGCGGGCGATCCCGACTTGCGCTTCGCGCACCTGCACGGGTCCCGTGACTTGATCGCTGCGCGCCTGGCCGCACGCAAGGACCACTACATGCCGCCATCGCTGCTGGACAGCCAGCTGGCCACGCTGGAGCTGCTGCAAGCCGACGAAGCAGGAGCGACCCTGGATGTGCGCGATTCGCCGGCGCAGCTGGTGGCGCAAATCCTGGGGCGTGAACGCATCCGCTGAGGGCCCGGGCAAGCAAACAAGGAATACGCCGGGCTTGACGGAGCCGGCCGCACGTACCGATACGACAACAACAGGGAGACGAGACAAATGAGTAAAAGCATTGGTAACAAACCCATCGCAGGCAAGCATGTTGGTGGCGAGGGGATCCGTAGGACGATCATGAATGTGGCAGTGGCCAGCGCGTGCAGCTGGCTGGCCCTCGCGCACGCGCAGGAAGCTGCGC
>JBKHWY010000744.1:0-648 GCA_046566285.1 Gammaproteobacteria bacterium
TACAGCCGACCGACGATCGCCGCGAGGCGCGGCTCCTCCGCCACCGACACGTCGCACACGCCGCTGGCGCGGAGCACGATGAGCGACGCCGAGAACGGGCCGATCCCGGTCGGCGTGCGGCCCTTCGCCCTGGACGTGCTGCCCGACGGCAGCCGTGTCTACGTGCCGAACCACGACTCCGGCTCGATCTCGGTGATCGACACCGCGCGCGACGAGGTGATCGAGACGATCGCCGTCGCGCCCAACCCGCACTGGGTCGACGTCTCCCGCGACGGCAGCCGCCTCTACGCGGCGAACCACGAGTCGAACGTCATCTCGACCATCGACACGGCCACGGACCGGGTGCTGGCGACCGTGCCGGTCGGGACCAGCCCGCACAGCATCCTCGCCCACCCGGACCTGCCGTACGTCTACAACGTCAACTACGACGACAGCACGCTCTCGGTCCAGTGCCTCGAGATGGGCGCGGACGACTTTCTCCGGCGCGGCTGCTCGCCCGCCGAGATCATGGCGCGCGTGCGCGCGGTGCTGCGCCTCAAGGCGATGACCGACGAGCTCCGGAGCGCCAACCACCGGCTCCGCATCCTGAGCTTCACTGACGAGCTCACCGGGCTCGCCAACATGCGCAGCTTCAACCAGAAATTCAGC
>JBKHWY010000745.1:0-647 GCA_046566285.1 Gammaproteobacteria bacterium
GTCGCGTCGAGGCCCTCGACGGTCCGGACCTCGTAGCCGCTCGCCAGCAGGTGGCACGAGTCGAGGCACAGCCCGAGCCGCTCCTCGCCGCCCGCGGCCTGCAGCAGCGCCGAGAGCTCGGCGAACGAGCGCCCGAGCGTCCCGCCGGCGCCCGCCGTGTTCTCGAGCAGCAGCGGGCAGCCATCCGACTCGGCGAGCGCCTCGCGCATGAGCTCGCCCGCCCGCGCGATCGCCGGCTCGACCTCGCCGGTCTTCGCCGACCTCTACGAGGCCGCCGGCGGTGCGTCGCTGCGGGCCGGTGACGACGACGCGCTGCTCGACGTCGTCACGTCGGCGAACGTGGCATGCGGGTTCCACGCGGGCGACCCGCTCATCACGCGGCGGGTGTGCGCGGCGGCGGCGGCGCGCGGCGTGCGGATCGGCGCGCAGGTGTCCTACCGCGACCTCGCCGGCTTCGGCCGCCGCTTCCTCGACGTCGCGCTGGCGCTCACGTCGCGCCGCTACCTGGCCGCGCTGCAGAGCTACAAGAGCGCGCTCGCGCGCCGCAACGCCGCCCTTCGCGACGTGGCGCGCACCGGCCGCGGCGAGTCGCGTGCGACCGTGTGGGAGCCGGCGCTCGCCGAGCACGGCGCGGTGCTCTGGACGGA
>JBKHWY010000746.1:0-645 GCA_046566285.1 Gammaproteobacteria bacterium
AGATCAGCCCGGCGATGCAGACGATCATCAGCACTTGGGTGAGCACGCTGAGCATGTTTTTGGTGCGCACCAGGCCGCCGTAGAACAGCGCCAGGCCGGGGATCGACATCATCAGCACCAGCAGCGTCGACACCAGCATCCAGGTGTTGTCGCCCTTGTCGACCATGGCGGCCGGGATCGGCGATGCCGCGGCGGCGGTCGCAACCGCGGCCGGCGTGGGAACGGCAGCCGGCGCCGCGGCGGCCGCCTGACGCAGCAGCGCGGCGGCGGGGTCGTCGTCGGTGCCGTCGACGACCAGGCTGGCGTCGCGGGGCAGCCGCAGCGCGGTGTGCAGCACCGACCGGTTCTCGGTGACGTTGATCTTCTCGCCGGCGAACATCGCGTCGCGCCTGGCTTCGACACCGGTCTGCGCCGCCAGCGTCAGCAGGCCGCGCTCGGCCTCCTCGTCGAGCAGGCCGCGGCGGAACGCGACGCGCTCGTCGTGATTGCCCATCACCCAGATCACCTGGGCACCGAGCTTCTCGGCGGCGGGCTCGACGATGGCCCGCAGGCGCTCGTAGGCGTCGGGGCGGCCGGTGTCGGCGAGGTCGCCGGTGAACACGATCGCTTCGGGGCGGGCGTTGGCCTTGGTGAAGCCGTCGAACA
>JBKHWY010000747.1:0-638 GCA_046566285.1 Gammaproteobacteria bacterium
CCTGGGCCCAGCCGAACAGCATCGAGGTCGTCCCGTCGCAGAGCGCGAACAGCGAGCCGATCTCGCCATCCAGGTAGTCCTCGATCACCACACGTGCGCCGGCGGCGCCGAAGCGGCCGGCGAACACGTCGTCGATCGCCGCCTCCGCCGCCGCCCGGTCGCGCGCCACCGCCGGCCGCCGGGCGTGCCCCCCCGCCACCCGCCGGTCGAGCCGCGCCGCCGCCGCCGCCCGGGCCGCCGCCAGGTTGCCCACCAGCGACTCCGTCACCGGCACCCGGATCCGCCGGTCGCCCGGGATCATCCGGGCCAGCGCCGCCGCCCCCTCGGCCAGGCGGGCCGCGGTCGGCGAGCCCGAGCCCTGCCACTGCCCCATCTCGAGGACCGTTCGGCGCGGCGGTGGCACGATGCCCAGCTCGTCGACGCGCTGCCAGACGGGGTGGTGCTCACCGAGGCGTCGGGTCTGGAGAAGTACCGCCGCGACTGGTCCAAGGACCCGGGCGCCGGCACGCCCGTGGCCGCCGTGCGCGCCGAGACCGCCGAGCAGGTCCAGGTCGCCGTCCGGTGGGCCGCCGAGCACCGCGTCGCGGTGGTGCCCCGGGGCGCGGGCTCGGGGCTGTCCGGCGGGTCGAGCGCCGTCG
>JBKHWY010000748.1:0-636 GCA_046566285.1 Gammaproteobacteria bacterium
CTGCACATTGCCGATTTCCTGCGCGGGCAAGGCGCGCAGCTGCTGGTCGTCGCCTGCAACACCGCCACCGCCGCAGCGGTGGAAGCGCTGCGCGGCGCGCACGGCGACATCCCGCTGGTGGGCATCGAGCCCGGCGTGAAGCCTGCGGTGGCGCTGACGCGCAGCGGGCGCGTGGGCGTGATGGCCACGGCCGGCACGCTGTCCAGCCGCAAGTTCCAGCGCCTGCTGCTGGCGCAGCCGCAGCACGTGAGCTTCCACCTGCAGGCCTGCACCGGGCTGGCGCTGGCGATCGAGCGCGGCGACCTGCGCATCGATCGCGGCTTCGCGGGTCGGCGCCCAGGTGACGAGCTTGGCGATCATCGGGTCGTAGAGCGGCAGCACGTCGTAGCCGGCCTCCGCGCCCGAGTCGACGCGCACGAACGGCCCGCTGGGCTCGCGGTAGTCGCCGATCACGCCGCGCGCGATCAGCGCCTGCATCACCGCATAGGCCTGCGGGTGGCGCAGGCTGACCTGGCTGCCGCGCCGCGCCGGGTCGCGGGGCGAGTTCAGCGCGAGGTCCGGGCAGGCGGCCTCGACCGCCGCGATGAAGGCTTGCGTCAGCTCGACCGAGCGTGCGCGGATCTCGGCCATCGTCAC
>JBKHWY010000749.1:0-634 GCA_046566285.1 Gammaproteobacteria bacterium
GGGAGACCTCGTAGCCGTAGAGCCGGTCGAGGATCCGTCGGGCCTCCTGCGCCTCGACCAGGTCGAGGTCGAGCTCGCGCGGGTTGGCCACCGCGGCCTGGATCGCCTGCTTGGTGATCTCGTGGAAGACCATGCGGTGCACCGGCACCTTGGGCTTGAGCTCCTCCTGCAGGTGCCAGGCGATCGCCTCGCCCTCCCGGTCGGGGTCGGTGGCGAGGTAGATGGTCTCGGCCTTGGCCGCCTCGCGCTTGAGATCCTGGATCGTCTCCTTCTTGGCGGCCATGACCTCGTAGGATGGCGTGTAGCCTCCCAGCACGTCGAGGCCGAGCGACCCGGCGAGGTGCGCGACGACCGTGGTCCCGACCGGCTCGACGGCGGCGGCCACCTCGGCGACGGCGGTGGAGAACCGCTCGCCGGAGTCGACGCGGGCCAGCACGTCGGCCACCGCCTCCTGGAAGCTGGCCGCCACGTCGGCGACGGGCACCGGCTCACCCGCGCGCTCACGCGCCTCGATCCAGCGCGCCACGGCGGTCTTCAGCCCGGAGAAGGAGAAGTCGTAACGTCGATCGCGCAGATCGGCGGCGCTCGTCAAGCCCCGGGGGAAGTGCACGAACGCCCGGTCGCCCTCACGAGC
>JBKHWY010000750.1:0-629 GCA_046566285.1 Gammaproteobacteria bacterium
TGGGAGCGCGAGTGCCGCCAGGCCCGGGACGGCGGGCTCGCCGACGTCGCCCGCACCGTGCTCGCCCGCGGGCAGCAGATCGATCCGCCGGCCACCTGGTCGGAGCGCGACGTGGTCGAGCGGGCGCTCGCAGCGCTCGGGGAGTCGCGGGCGTCGTGGTCGCGGTCGGACTGCACCCGGGCGATCTCCGACGCCCTGCCCGCGCACCTCGACGTGCCGCCGGCGGACGTGCGGGAGCTGCTGGAGGGCCTGACCGACCGCGCGCTGGCGCACGCGGTGCGGCTCGACGTCGCCGAGGGCGCGGACGTCGTCATGGTCAAGCCCGCTCTGCCGTACCTGGACGTGCTGGCGGCCGTGGCCGCGGACGTCGACGTGCCGGTCTGGGCGTACCAGGTGTCCGGGGAGTACGCGATGGTCGAGGCCGCCGCCAGGGCCGGCTGGGTCGACCGCGAGGAGCGGCTGCTCGCCGCGCTGCGGCACCGGCCGGTGCTGGCCGACCCGCTGCGGGGGCTGGAGGCCCGGCACGCCGACGTCGAGCGGCTGCGGCAGATCGTGCTCAACCTGCTCAGCAACGCGGTGAAGTTCACCAGCCCCGGCGGGCACATCGTGATGGAGTGGGACGCCGACGA
>JBKHWY010000751.1:0-627 GCA_046566285.1 Gammaproteobacteria bacterium
TGTCCCAGGCCCAGGTGCCGACGCGGAGCTGCGAGCCCCAGCGGCGCACGAGGGGGGCGATGGCGATGAGCGGGACCGTCTGGCTGAGCACGACCCACGGAAGGACGGCGGCCTCGGCGCGGCGGAAGCGCTGCATCAGCAGCGCCAGCAGCAGCCCGACCACGACGCCGACCGCCGCGGCCACGATGACCGGCAGCCCGGCAGGGAGGACCGGGAGCAGCGAGGCGGCCACCACCGCGCTCGCCGCCGCGACCGCGATCGCCTGCCGCGCCCGCAGCCGCGGCCACAGCAGCCCGACGAAGGCCGCCGCGGCGGCGGCGTCCAGCCCCCACTGCTTCGGGTCGCCGAGCAGGTCGCCGAGCAGCCCGCCGGCGAGCGTCGCGAGGATGACGTCGTTGACGGTGCCGCCGTGCACCTCGCGGATCCGGCGGTGGTCCATGTTGGACAGGTCGATGGTCTGGTAGCCGCCGGTCAGCACCAGCTCGGTGAGGCCGCGGCCGACACCCAGCGCGTGCATGAACCCGTGGCCGGAGAAGCCGGACGCGACGTAGAAGTTGTCCAGCGTGCCCGGCCAGTTCCCGATGATCATGTTGCCGTCGAAGCGGTTCTGGTCGTAGAGGCCGGTCC
>JBKHWY010000752.1:0-627 GCA_046566285.1 Gammaproteobacteria bacterium
CGCGGCGGGCCAGCTGGGCGGCCACCTGCCGCGGGCTGGTGCCGGTCACGGTGAAGGTCAGCGTGGGCGTGCGCTGCACCGGCGCGGGCAGCAGCTGCACGTGCGGCAACGCCCGCAGCGCGCCCTCCAGCCGGTCGAACAGCTCGAGGAAGCACGCGAGGGTCGAGCGGTAGCCGGCGAACCCGGCGGCGCCCAGCGCCCCGGCGGCCTTGCCCGTCTTGCGGATGCGCACGACGGCGTGGTCGATGGCGGCTCGCACCGCGGGGTGCGCGCTGTTGCCCAGGTGCCCCATGTCGGCCGCCAGGTCGCTCGGGCCGATGAAGAGCCCGTCCACGCCGTCGACCGCCGCGATGGCCTCGAGGTTCTCGAGCGCCGCGCGCGTCTCGAGCTGCACGTGGATGCAGATCTCGTCGTTCGCGCGCCGGAGGTAGTCGGTCGTCCGGCCGCACCGGTTCGCGCGCGTCGCGACGGCCCCGCCGCGCACGCCGCGCGGCGGGTAGCGCGTGGCGGCGACCGCGCGGCGCGCCTCCTCGGCCGTCTGCACGAAGGGGACGAGGAAGTTCTGCACGCCGACGTCGAGCAGCCCCTTGAACGCGATGGTGTCGTTCCAGGGCGGACGGACGACCG
>JBKHWY010000753.1:0-624 GCA_046566285.1 Gammaproteobacteria bacterium
CAAGCGACGGCTCCGTGCGGCGGCCGTGCCCGGGGCGCTCTACCAGCAGCTGCGCCGGTTGAAGCCGGTGCGCACCATCGCCGCCAAGCTGCCCGGCCGGCTCGGGGCGCTGGAGTCGCTCCTCCCCCCGGTGTCGCTGCGCGAGGCGTTCGGCCGCCTGCCGGAACGCACCCCGGCCGTCGGCGAGCGCCGGGCCACGGTGAAGTGGAAGACGGTCTGCCCGTTCTCCATCATCACCAGCAGCGCGCCCTCGCCGCGCAGCTCGGCGATCGAGCGGCCCAGCAGCACCTGGATCGGGCGGTCGCCGCCGATCAGCCGGATCGCCCGCTCGGCGTCCTGCAGCAGCAGGTTGAGCCGCTTGTAGGTGGCCAGGCGGCGGGCGAAGCCGATCGTCAGCACGTCGGGGTCGAGCGCGCCGTCGATCCAGCCGAGCTCGGCGAAGGCGGGCAGGAACTCCACCGCCTGCGGAGAGAGACGGATGCCGCGCGTCGCCCCGGCCTGCCGGAGGAAGCCGTCCCAGTCCGGCCTGGACGGCGCCAGCCCGCTCACGCTGATCCGCCCGCCCGTCGAGGACACCTCCAGCAGAGAGCAGCGCTGCTCGCGCGCGAGGGTGATCAGCCGCTC
>JBKHWY010000754.1:0-621 GCA_046566285.1 Gammaproteobacteria bacterium
CTGTAGACGAGGACCTTCAACGACTTGCGGGCGGACGTGGTCTGGCTCACGTGCCGGATGCTACCCGGGCGCCTCGGACGACGCGGCACTGCGGGCCGCCTGCGCGTCCAGCCGGTCGAGGCGGCGGTCCTCGCGGGCAGCCTCCTTCATCGACGAGCGCACCCACTGCACGAAGAGCACGGCGAAGAACAGCACCTGCAGCACGTCGTTGCGGGCCAGGGCGTCGAAGGAGGTGGTCGGGATGATGTTGAGGATGAAGCCGCCGATGCCGCCGCCCTGGAGCTGGTGCGCGTTGCGGGCGTAGGTGCCGAGCGCGCCGGGATCGAGCGTGCTGGGATCGACGTTCATCCCGTGCCCGGGCCCGACGAGGTAGGCGAGCACCAGCCCGAGCACGTGCCGGCACACTCCGGCCGCCCCGCACGAGCAGCGGCCGTGGTCCAGCCCGCCCGGCGGCAGCTCGGTGTGCACGCCGTCGGCGAACCGCGCGGTCACCGTGCCGTCCGGGCCGGCCGAGATCGTCGGAGCGTCCCGCTCCAGGTCGCGGGCGGCCCGCTTGACCAGCCCGCGGTTGGTCAGCGCCGCCAGCGCGTCCGCGTCGAGCGCGAGCAGGTCGGGCCGGGC
>JBKHWY010000755.1:0-615 GCA_046566285.1 Gammaproteobacteria bacterium
CGGCGTCCCGCGCATCCTTGCGGGACGCCAAGGCCGCGTTCGCGAGAAAGCGCCCCTGGGCGTCGTCCACCGCGTACGAGCGGGCCGACTCGCTGCGCGGGAACTTGCCGCCGATGTACAGCTTGTAGGTCTTGCGGACGGCCTGACGTGTCTCGGCGCGCGTCATCGTAGGTAGGCCTCCAGACCGTGGCGGCCGCCCTCGCGGCCGTAGCCCGACTCCTTGTAGCCGCCGAACGGGCTCGTGGGGTCGAACTTGTTGAACGTGTTGGCCCACACGACGCCGGCCCGCAGGTGGTTGGCCATCCAGAGGATGCGGGAGCCCTTGTCGGTCCAGACGCCGGCGGAGAGGCCGTACGGCGTGTTGTTGGCCTTCTCGACCGCCTCGGCCGGCGTGCGGAAGGTCAGCACCGACAGCACCGGCCCGAAGATCTCCTCGCGGGCGATCCGGTGGGCCTGGGAGACCCCGGTGAAGACCGTCGGCGGGAACCAGAACCCGTGGTCGGGCAGGTCGCAGGGGGCCGACCAGCGCTCCGCGCCCTCCTGCTCCCCGATCTCCGAGAGCGCCCGGATCTTGGCGAGCTGCTCGGCGGAGTTGATCGCGCCGACGTCGGTGTT
>JBKHWY010000756.1:0-611 GCA_046566285.1 Gammaproteobacteria bacterium
CGTTGCGACAGCGTCCACGTCCTCCGCCGTCACACCCATCAGGCCCGGTACCCCGGGTTGCAGCACGAGGACCCCGCCGCTGCCGACGGCGCCCATCGCATATTCTTCGTGGTGCGGCATGCCGAGCTTGCGGACGATGAGTACGTCGAGGGCGATTCCGAGCCGCTGCGCGATCGCGTACCCCACCGGCACGCCGCCGCGCGGCAAGGCCAGCACGATGGCATCCGGTTGCCGGGCCCACGCACCGAGCTGCTTCGCCAGCAGCCGGCCGGCCTCCGCGCGGTTCCTGAAATGGCGGGGGCCGGCCATGGCGGCGCGGCTCACTGAATCGTCAGCCGGCGCGCCGTGCCGCCCTGGCGCTTCGGCAGCGACAGCATCAGGACGCCGTCCTCGAGCCGCGCCTGGGCGTTCGTGTCCTCCACCTCGGACGGCAGCGTGAAGCTGCGCTGGTACTTGTGCGTCGAGCGCTCAGAATACACCACCTGTTCGCCCTGGCGCTGTTCGTTTGCCTGGCGACATTCGGCCTCGATGGTGACGCGCTGGCCGTCGATCGCGACCTGCACGTCGTCCTTCTTCACGCCGGGCAGCTCGGCCCGGACCTCGAACGTCTG
>JBKHWY010000757.1:0-611 GCA_046566285.1 Gammaproteobacteria bacterium
AGGAACATGGCGGTGACGACGACGCGCGTCGGGCGCTCCGACACCGTGACGACGCCGATCTCGGGCATCCCGGCGACGGCGGCGCGGGCGCGCGCGTACTCGTGCAGCCAGGCCAGCGCGGCGCCGGCGACGGCGAGCGCCCACGGTCCGTCGGCGAGCGCGAGCGCGGCGGCGTACGCGCCGACCAGGGCCGGCGTCACACCGGCGGCGTCGTCGACCCCGGCCGCCGCCAGCCACTCGCGGTACCGCTCGAGGTCACGCCGGTAGGCCGCCAGAGTGTGCGCCGAGACGCCCCGCTCGACCGCCAGGTGGTCGTCGTCGTCGGCGCGGGCAGCGGCATCGGCAAGGCGCTCGTCGCGCGGCTGGTGTCCGAAGGGGCGAGCGTCGCCGCCGTCGACCTGCACGGCGAGGACGTTGCACGACTTCACGCTCACTCCGTCCAGGTGCACCGTGCACGCGCCGCAGTTGCTCGTGTCGCAGCCGACCACGGTGCCCGTCTTGCCGAGCCGTTCCCGTAGGTAGTGGACGAGGAGCATTCGAGGCTCCACCTCGTCGGTGTACGAGACGTCGTCGACTCTGACGGTGATCCGGGTCATCCTGGGCTCCTTGCT
>JBKHWY010000758.1:0-607 GCA_046566285.1 Gammaproteobacteria bacterium
AGGAAGTGTTTCAGATCACCAAGGTCGGCAAGGTCGCCGGCTGTCAGGTCACCGAGGGGATCGTCGAACGCGATGCCGGCGTGCGCCTGCTGCGCGACAACGTCGTCATCCACGAAGGCAAGCTCAAGACGCTCAAGCGCTTCAAGGACGAAGTCAAGGAAGTGCGCGCCGGTCTGGAGTGCGGCCTGTCGCTGAAGAACTACAACGACATCCAGGTGGGCGATACGCTGGAAGTGTTCGAAGTGCAGGAAGTGGCCCGTACGCTGTAATCCGGCGATCGGCGTAACATTGGGGTCAGGAGGCTCGCGCCGGCGGCGCGGGTGCCTGGCCCCAAGTTTTTTGGGCCGCTACCTTAATGTCGTCGTTCCCGCGCAGGCGGGAACCCAGGTTTGCGTGCTCGTCTGCGGCGCCAGGCTTGGAGCGAATGATGCCGGGGGCATCATCGCGCCTGCGCGGGAACGACGAAATAATTGCGTTATGCTCTTTGCAATTCAGTCAGACAGACCCTAGCGGCTCACATGGTGATGCATGCGCCGCAGTCCCAGCCAGACCACGGCCAGCATGACCGGCATGGCCGCGCCGGTCAGCATGTCGGGATTGACCGGCA
>JBKHWY010000759.1:0-229 GCA_046566285.1 Gammaproteobacteria bacterium
TGTCGGCGAGGTCGACGATCGCCCGCGTGATGACGTCGTCGTGGGCGTCCTGCCCCAGTCCGCTGACGAACTCCCGCGCGACCTTGAGCATGTCGATGGGGAAGCGGCGCAGGTAGGCCAGCGACGAGTAGCCGGTCCCGAAGTCGTCGATGGCGATGCGCACGCCGAGGCCCTTGAGGAGCCAGAGGGTCTCCGCGGCAGCCTCCCGGTCGCGCATGAGCACCGTCTC
>JBKHWY010000759.1:239-606 GCA_046566285.1 Gammaproteobacteria bacterium
ACCGGCAGGTCGTGCAGGTAGGCCATGCTGGAGTAGCCGGTGCCGAAGTCGTCCACCAGCAGCTCGATCCCCAGCTCGCGCATCGCCAGCAGGAAGTTCCCGGCCCCGGGCCCGTCCACCAGCAGCGACTCGGTGATCTCCAGGACCAGGTGTCCGGCGGGCAGGCCGGCTGCATCCAGGGCCGCACGGACGTCCTCGACGATGCGCTGGTCGGCCAGCTGCCGTGCCGACAGGTTCACGGTCACCATGAGCCCGGGGGCGTCCGGACGCGCGTGGATCCAGCGGGCGGCCTGGGCGCAGGCCTCCCGCAGCACCTGGGCCCCGATGTCGACGATGAGACCGGTCTCCTCGGCCAGGCCGATGAAGG
>JBKHWY010000760.1:0-357 GCA_046566285.1 Gammaproteobacteria bacterium
ATCAGCGCGATGAGCGCGTCGGAGTCGAGGTGGTCCGGCACCGGCAGCTGGAGCAGGATCCCGTGGACCGAGTCGTCCTCGCCGAGCTGCACGATCAGGTCCGCGACCTCGTGCGGAGACCCCCATCGGCGCAGCGTCAGGGTGTTCAGCAGTCGATCTTGGTCGGCGGACTCCATCTCGGCGAACGTGTTGATGCCGCTCGGGATCATGCCCGGGGCATAGGCGTTGACGGTGATGTTCCACGGTCCCAGCTCGCCGGCGAGTGTCCGGGTCAGCTGGACGACGGCCGCCTTGGCTGCGGCGTAGGCACCGCTGCCGATGCTGGGCACGATGGCCGCGAAGGAGGCGGCGTTGATG
>JBKHWY010000760.1:367-604 GCA_046566285.1 Gammaproteobacteria bacterium
TGATCGGCACCACCGCCCGGCACATCTTGAACACGCCGCCGACGTTGACGTCGACGCACCGGTCCCAGGTCTCGTCGTCGATCTCCTCGATCATGCCCTCGCCCATGATGCCGGCGTTGTTGACCAGCACGTCGACACCACCGAACCGCTCGGCCACACCGGTGATCACTTCGTTGACCCGGGCACTGTCACGGACGTCGCAGACCTCAGCCGCGCCGCCCGTCGGTCCGGGTTCGA
>JBKHWY010000761.1:0-604 GCA_046566285.1 Gammaproteobacteria bacterium
TACCTCTCGGCGCTCGCCCCGGGCCGTCTTCGGCCTATCCACGACCCGTCCCCCTTCGGGGCGAGCCGATGGCGACCGTGCTGTCGGTGCGGGCCGGGGTGTCGCGCCAGTTCTCCGGCAGCAGGTGGTCGAGCAGGTCGTCGACGGTCACCGCGCCGACCAGCCGGCCGTCCTCGTCCACCACCGGCGCGGCGACCAGGTTGTAGGTGGCGAAGTAGCGGGTGACCTCGGCCAGCGGCGCCTCGGGGCGGAGCGGCTCCAGGTCGTCGAGCACCCCGCTGACCAGCGTGGACGGCGGCTCGCGCAGCAGGCGCTGGATGTGCGCCAGGCCGAGATAGCGCCCGGTGGGCGTCGCCGACGGCGGACGGCACACGTACACCTGGCTGGCCAGCGCCGGCGTCAGCTCCGGGCTGACCACGGTGACGTCCGCCCGGGCCGCCAGCAGCCCGGCCACCCGGCGGTGTGCGACCTGCCCGCCGCCGACCACGACGACGCGCTTGCCGAGCAGCCGCAGGCCGACGGGATAGACGACCCCGGAACTCGGGTCGACGGGGGTGGCGGTCATGCGGAGTCCGGTCAGGCCCTCTCCGTCGCAGTGTCGCGC
>JBKHWY010000762.1:0-603 GCA_046566285.1 Gammaproteobacteria bacterium
GGTCCCCCTTCATCGCCTTCGCCGTGAGGGCGATGATCGGGAGGCTCTTGAACTGTGGGCGCTCGCGCACGGCGCGGGTCGTCTCGTAGCCGTCCATCTCCGGCATCATGATGTCCATCAGCACGATGTCGGTGTCCGGCTGCTCGTCGAGGCGGGCCAGGGCGTCGCGCCCGTTCTCGGCGAAGGACACCTGCATCCCGTGCTCCTCGAGCACGCTCGTGAGCGAGAAGATGTTGCGCACGTCGTCGTCCACGACCAGCACCTTCTTGCCGGCGAACACCGCGTCGGCGTTGTGCAGCCGCTCGAGCATCCGCCGCTTCTGCTCGGGGAGCTTGGCCTCCACGCGGTGGAGGAAGAGCGCCGTCTCGTCGAGCAGCCGCTCGGGGCTCTTCACGTCCTTGACGATGATCGTCTCGGCGTACTTCTTGAGCCTCGTCTCCTCCCGCCGGGTCAGCTCCTTGCCCGTGTAGACGATGATCGGCAGCTCCGGCCGCCCCAGCTCGTTCTGAATCCTCTCGATCAGCTCGAAGCCGGTCATGTCGGTGAGCTTCAGGTCGAGCACCATGCAGTCGAACTGCTCGGAGGCGAGCGCCGCCAGCGCCT
>JBKHWY010000763.1:0-603 GCA_046566285.1 Gammaproteobacteria bacterium
GCGCGGCCTCGCGCCGGTGTTCCTGCTGCGCGCGGGATGTCTGGTCGCGCGCGATCTTGGCAAAGCCGTGGAAATTGCCGCGCTGCAGTGGCGTGGTGACGCCGGCGCAGAAGAAGCGCGAGCCGTCCTTGCGCAGGTGCCAGCGCTCGTCCTCGGCGCGGCCCTTGGCGCGTGCCTCGCCAAGCTCCTGCTCGGGCGTGCGTGCGGCCCGATCCTCGGGGGTGAAGAAGATTCCTACCGGCTGGCCAATCACCTCGGACTCGGAAAAGCCGATGATCCGCTCGGCCCCAACGTTCCAGCTGGTGATGCGCCCGGTCGTGTCCATGCCCACGATGGCGTAGTCCTTGGCGCTTTCGACCAGCAGCCGGTAGCGCTGCTCGCTGTCGTGCAGCGCCTGCATCGCACGGTGATGCTCGGTGACGTCGTGGCCCTGCACGAAGATGCCGTCGACGCGGCCGCCGGCGCCCGCTTCGGCGTCTTCGAATATATGATCAGCAATTACGACTGGTCGATGCGCGCCGCGCCCAAGGGTGAGCAATGCTGCCACAATGGACGCTTGCTCGCCGGCGCCGGGCTTTACCAGCCCGTGCCCTACGACTTCGA
>JBKHWY010000764.1:0-602 GCA_046566285.1 Gammaproteobacteria bacterium
CGGCATAGAACGCCAGGTACCCGAGGTCGGTGAAGCTCCAGAGTGCGAACTTCGGTGCACAACCGCTGAGCGTGTAATCCTTCATCTCGTCCGGCAGGCCCAGGCCGGAGACCTTGACCTTGTCGCACAACTTCTCGTCGGTCATGGCCTTGCCCGCCGCGGCGATGCCGACGGTGGTGGGCGAGATGATGCCCTTGAGGTCGGGGTAGGCCTGCAGCAGGCCCTGCGTCTCCTGGAAGGACTTCTGGTCGTCGTCGTTGCCGTACACCACGTCCACGAGCGTGATGTTCGGGTGGTTCGCGGCGAGGTCCTTCTTCATCAGGTCGATCCACGCGTTCTGGTTGGTCGCGTTCGCGCTCGCCGACAGGATGGCGATCTCGCCCGCGTCACCGACCCACCGGTGCCACGGCATCGCGATGCCCGCCTCGACCGAGACGCGGGCCCGGTGCGACGGGGGCAGCACGGAGTCGCGGTAGCCCTGGTCCTGGGCCGCGAACCAGTCCATGCACGGCATCGAGACGACGCGGGTGGGGACGCCCTCGCCCTCCAGCACCCGCCGGGCCTCGACGGCGATCTGCAGCTCCGAGCCGGTACCGATGATC
>JBKHWY010000765.1:0-599 GCA_046566285.1 Gammaproteobacteria bacterium
CGCTACGACAGCGGGCAAGGCGTGGAGCGCGATGTGCAGCAGGCCATCCACTGGTTCCGCAAGGCCGCCGAGCAGGGCTATGCGCCGGCCCAGTTCAACCTGGGCCTGCGCTTCGACAAGGGCGATGGCGTGGCCCAGGACAGCGCCGCGGCGATCGCCTGGTACGAGCGCGCCGCGACCCAGGGCCATGCGAGCGCCCAGTACAACCTGGCACTCATCCACGATGGTAGCCACGGCGGGGCGCGCGACGACGCCGCGGCCGCCGTGCGGGCGCTGCGGGCCGGGGCCTGCGACTACCTGACCAAGCCCGCGCGCCGCGCCGAGTTGCTCGGCGCGCTCGAGGCGGCGGCGCGGGCGGGCGGCGCGGCCGGCCGACCACGGGGCGGCGGCGTGGCCTCGTCGCGGCCCTCGCGGGCCTCGGCGCCCCGCTCCTCGTCGACGTCCTCTTCCTGATCGTCGCGCTCGGCCGCGAGCTTGTCGGCGGCGATGAGCGCCTCCTCGTCTTCGAGGAAGATCGGCACGGGCCCGATCGAGGGCGGCGGGATCGTCTGCTGCACGCCCGACGGCGGCTGCTGCTCTTCGTTGCGGCGCCCGCGGCG
>JBKHWY010000766.1:0-597 GCA_046566285.1 Gammaproteobacteria bacterium
GGACATGGACGGCGTCGACGTCTGCCGCGAGATCCGCGCCGCCGGCGACGTCCCGGTGATCGTCGTGTCCGCCCGCGGCGAGGTGGACGACCGCATCCAGGGCCTGCACTGCGGCGCCGACGACTACCTGGTCAAGCCGTTCGACACCGGCGAGCTGCTGGCCCGGATGCACGCGGTGCTGCGCCGCCGCGCCCCCGCCCGCGCCGCGGCGGACCCGGTCGAGGTCGTCACGGTCGCCGACGTGCGGGTCGACCTGCGCCGTCACGAGGTCACCGTCGCCGGGCAGCCCGTCGCACTCACCCGCAAGGAGTTCCAGATCCTCGCGCTGCTCGCGACGGCCGGCGGCACGGTGTGCACGCCGAAGACCCCGACGGAGTTCTGCACCGTCACGGCCGTGACCGCCACGCAGCCGTGCACCCCGCAGGCGGCGAACGTCCGCAGGTCGGCGGCGACGCCGGCGCGCGGCCAGCTCGACCTGCGCACCTACGGCATCGGCGCGCAGATCCTGCGCGACCTGGGCGTTCGCCGCATGAAGCTGCTCGGCAGCCCGCGCCGCATGCCCAGCATGGCGGGCTACGGGCTCGAGATCACCGGCTT
>JBKHWY010000767.1:0-597 GCA_046566285.1 Gammaproteobacteria bacterium
TGTCGCCGATGATCGTCGTGCGCAGGTGCCCGACGTGCATCTCCTTCGCGATGTTGGGCGCCGAGTAGTCGACGACGACACGGCTGCCCTGCTCGGGCCGCGCGACGCCCAGCCGGTCGTCGGCGGCGCGACCGGCGGCCTGTCGCCACAGGCCCGGCCCGTCGACGGTGATGTTGAGGAAGCCCGGCCCGGAGACCTCGACGTCCGCGATCCCGTCGGCGTCGCGCAGCACCTGGGCCAGCTCGGCGGCCAGCTCGGCCGGGTCGACGTCCTCGCAGGTGAGCAGGTCGTCGTTGATCTCGCGCAGCGCGATCGACAGCGGCTTCTCCTGGACGTGGGTGTCCACGAGCGGGCCGACGTACTCGAGCAGGCCCTCGCCCAGCTCCGCGCACAGCTCGCCGAGGCGGGTGGCGTGCGCGGCCACCAGCACCGCGGGGTCACCGTCCTCGGCGGTCAGGGCCCGGGGGCCGCGGCCGCGGCGAGCGCCGTGCAGGTGGTGGTGCGCAACCTCGACGGCGGCGAGACGAAGCTGACGACCGAGCTCGACGCGAAGCTGCCGCCGCGCGTCGCCGCGCAACGTGCCAACGACCGCGGGCT
>JBKHWY010000768.1:0-596 GCA_046566285.1 Gammaproteobacteria bacterium
GGATGTGGGCGTGGCTCGCGGATCTGCTCGCCGGCTCGCGCCGGCGGGAGGCGGACGAGCTCGGCGTGCGCGTGTTCGCCGCGCTCGCGGGCTACGTCCGCGGCATCGCGCTCGTAGGGCTGGTCGACGCGATCCTGATCGGCCTGGCGCTGCTGGTCGTCGGCGTGCCGCTCGTCATCCCGCTGATGATCCTCACGTTCCTCGGCGCCTTCGTGCCGCTGATCGGAGCGTTCCTCGCAGGCCTGGCGGCCGTGCTGATCTACCTGCAGCCCGTGCTCACCGGGGTCCTTGCCGGGCCGCTGCTGGGCGAGCGCGTCGGGCGGGCGGCGTACCTCGGTCTGGCCCTGGGCTTCGCCGGGATCGTCGCGGTCGGCGCCGGCGCCATCGACGTGGTCGTCTGCTCGACCGGGCTGATCGGGCTGCGGTTGCCGATGGACAAGATCTCCGGCGCCATCCCGGAGCTGGTCGCCGGCCTCACCGGCGAGGGCGGGGGTGCGGCGGCCGAGGCGATCATGACCACCGACACCGTGATCAAGCAGGCCGTCGCCGAGCGAGACGGCTGGTCGGTCGGCGGCATGGCCAAGGGCGCGGCGATG
>JBKHWY010000769.1:0-596 GCA_046566285.1 Gammaproteobacteria bacterium
CCAGCGACTTCGCGCGCGTGATCGAAGCGGCGCTCGGCCCTGCCCTCCTGACGCACGCACGGATCGAATCGCTCACCCCGAGCTCGGTCCGCCTGGCGGACGGCAAGACCGTCCACGCCCGGGCCATCATCGACGGGCGCGGCATGCGGCCCACCGAGCGCTTGTCGCTCGGCTACCAGACCTTCCTCGGCCAGGAGCTGCGCCTGGCCGCGCTGGAGGACCGAACCGACGCCGATCTCGCGCTGGGGCGGCACGGCGAGCTGGTGGCCGAACTTCAGGCCCTCGTCGAGGAGCATCCGTTGCGGGAGCGGCTGCGTGCACGTCTGATGCTGGCGCTGTACCGGTCGGGCCGCCAGGCCGAGGCGCTGGACGTGTACCGCGACGGGCGCCGTCGGCTCGTCGACGAGCTGGGCGTCGAACCGGGCCCCGAGCTCCGGGAGCTCGAGGCCGCGATCCTGCGCCACGACCCGGCGCTGCGCGCAGGATCGGTGTCCCGGCCCGAGGTCACGGACGGGCGGACGCGGACCGTGGCGCGGAGCAGCGGTTCTCTTCCGGTTCCGGGAACGTCGTTCGTCGGGCGCCGACAAGAGCTGGGT
>JBKHWY010000770.1:0-590 GCA_046566285.1 Gammaproteobacteria bacterium
TGGCGCACGCGGTGAATTGCTTGGTGACGGAACCGATCTGGAACACGCTGTCCGGCGTGACCTTGGCCCCGCTGGCCGTATTGGCCAGGCCATAGCCTTTTTCCAGCACCGGCTTGCCGCCGATCGTGACCACCAGCGCTACGCCAGGCAGGTGGCGGCGCGCCATCTGGGCCTCGACATACTCGTCGATCTGCGCCAGTTGCGCCGCGCTGATGGCGCGAGCCGGCATGGTTGCCGGCGTGGTCACTGGCGCCGTGGAGGACGTGGGCGCATGATCGCTGCCACAGGCGGACGACAGCAGCAAGGGAATGGCGAGAAGGAGTGGGCGCATGGGACGATGGTTTTGGCGAAATGGCTGGTGCGCTGGTGACCGATGCACGAACGCGCGACCATTGTTGTCATTTCCATCAACTTGCACCACTGTCGTGTGCCAGGGACTGCCATGCAGTACCGGCGGGGTCGCCCAGCGCTACCTGGTACCGCCAGGCCTTAGCGGGCGGCCTGCCCTTCTTCCTCCGGATACTCGAAGCGCCGTTCCAGCTTGCGCGCGGTCCCGTCTTTCTGAATGCTGTCGTTGGCGCGATTCAGGC
>JBKHWY010000771.1:0-590 GCA_046566285.1 Gammaproteobacteria bacterium
TGAAGGCACGCGAAATGCTCTGGGTGTGGGGCATGAACAACCGTAATTCGATTGAAGCGACGGCTCCGAACCTGGATGCGATCAAGGACAGCGTGCAGACGCTCATCGACGGCGACCGGCTGAAGATGGTGCACGGCGCGCAGGACCTGTCGCCGCACGACTCCGGGGCCTACACCGGCGACGTGTCGGGCCCCATGCTCGCCAAGCTCGGCTGCCGCTACGTGCTCGCCGGGCACTCGGAGCGCCGGGAGATCCACGGCGAGGACGACGCGACGGTCAACCGCAAGGTGCACGCGGCCGTCAAGCACGGGATCGTGCCGATCCTGTGCGTGGGGGAGGGCTTGCCCGTCCGGGAGGAGGGCCGGCACGTCGAGCACACCACGGCCCAGCTCCTCGCCGGGCTGGAGAAGGTGTCGAGCCAGCACGCGCAGACGCTGGTGGTGGCCTACGAGCCGGTGTGGGCGATCGGCACCGGGCGCGTGGCGAGCGCGGCCGACGCCCAGGAGGTGTGCGCGGCGATCCGCCGGGCGCTCGCCGGGAAGTACGGCGACACGATCGCGGCCGGGATCCGGGTGCTCTACGGCGGGTCG
>JBKHWY010000772.1:0-587 GCA_046566285.1 Gammaproteobacteria bacterium
CGCCGCCCGCTCGCGGACCGCGGTGAGCCACGTCCAGAAGGCGGCGAACGAGCGGGCCTCGTCCGGGGTCGGTACCGGCTCCCAGGTGGCGAAGGAGCGGTACCCCTCCGGCTCGTCGCCCGGGCGCGTGCCGCCGGGCCGGGTGAGCAGCGCACCCCACAGGTACGCCCCGGACTCGCCGAAGCTCTCCATGTCGACGTCCACCTCGACGTCCGCGCCGACAATCTGCTCATCGACGCCTCCGGACGGGTCTGGATCGTCGACTGGCCGTGGGCGGCGCGCGGCGCCGCCTGGGCGTTGGCGCTCGGGCTGGCGTTCGGCGCCGGCGAGGCGCCGGCGCAGACCCAGGCCCCCGCGGCCAAGCCGGCCGCGCGCCAGGCGGCGGCACCCGTGCGGACGAAGGCGGCGGCGATCTCCTCGGCACTGTGGCGTTCGAGCAGCTGGCGCGCGACGGCGAGATCCTCCTCCGCCGCATCGCCCGGCTGGATCGTCTCGAGCAGCCGCGTCTGATCCTGCGCGCGAATGTCCTCGACGGTCGGCACCGGCACCCATGTCGCGCGCACGTTGGCGGCGCGCAGCATCCCCTC
>JBKHWY010000773.1:0-586 GCA_046566285.1 Gammaproteobacteria bacterium
GCCGTCTTCGTCGCCTTGACCGTCTGGTACGTCAATGACTCCCAACTCTGGCTCCTCGTCGTTGTTACGGTGCTTGCCCTCGGACTGGGGTGGCACCTGGTGGCCTCAATCGGCGGCGGCGACATGCCCGTCGTCGTGTCCATGCTCAACAGCTACTCCGGCTGGGCCGCGGCCGCGGCAGGCTTCCTGCTGAACAATGACCTGCTCATCATCACCGGTGCACTGGTTGGTTCCTCCGGCGCTTACCTGTCCTACATCATGTGCAAGGCCATGAACCGGTCCTTCATCTCCGTGATCGCCGGCGGCTTCGGCGCGGCTTCCAGCGGCGGCGGTGAGGCGAAGGAGCAGCGACCCTACAAGCGCGGCAGCGCGGAGGACGCGGCGTTTTTGCTGAAAGAGGCCGAGAACGTCATCATCATCCCCGGCTACGGCATGGCGGTGGCCCAGGCGCAGCACGTGCTGCGCGAGATGGCCGAGCGGGCGGTGGCGGAGATGCGGGCGCGGTATCCGGCCTGACGCCTATTTCCGCCCGTATTCGTCGAAGAACGGCTTCAGGTGGGTCTCGTAGCGGCGCCAGGCTTCCTTG
>JBKHWY010000774.1:0-582 GCA_046566285.1 Gammaproteobacteria bacterium
CTCAAGGTGGGCGCGGACTTCCTGCGCCAGGTCACCCCGGACGCCGGCGTCCTCATCTCGCGGCCCAGCTGGGAGAACCACCGCGCCCTGTTCACCCGAGCCGGCTTCGCGGTCGGCGAGTACCGGTACTACGACCCGGCACGGCGCGGGATCGACGCCGAGGGCATGCTGGAGGACCTGAGCGCCGCGCCGTCGGGCAGCATCGTCGTCCTGCACGCCTGCTGCCACAACCCGACCGGTTACGACCTCAGTCCCGAGCAGTGGGACGCCGTGGTCGCCGTGGTGGGCGAGCGCGGGCACATCCCCTTCCTGGACATGGCCTACCAGGGGTTCAGCGAGGGGCTGGCCCAGGACGGCCGCGCGGTGGCGACGTTCGTGGCCGCGGGCCTGAATCCCGTGGTGTCGACGTCGTTCAGCAAGAGCTTCAGCCTCTACGGCGAGCGCGTGGGTGCGCTGTCACTGGTGTGCGAGGACGCCGACGAGGCGCGGCGGGTGTTGAGCCAGGTGAAGATCGTGGTGCGGACGAACTACTCCAACCCGCCGACGCTCGGCGCCTCGGTGGTGGCGACCTGCCTGACCACT
>JBKHWY010000775.1:0-581 GCA_046566285.1 Gammaproteobacteria bacterium
CGGGGTCGCGAAGGAGGCGCTGGGCAGCAGCGGCGTCCACGTCGCCGCGGTCGCGACTGCCTTCCCCTCCGGCCGGGCGTCGCTCGCCGTCAAGCTCGCCGACACCCGTGACGCCGTCGCCGCGGGCGCCGACGAGGTCGACATGGTCATCGACCGTGGCGCCTTCCTGGCCGGCGACCTCGCCACCGTCCACGAGCAGATCGTGGCGGTCAAGCAGGCGTGCGGCAGCGCCCACCTCAAGGTGATCCTCGAGGTCGGCGAGCTCGTGACGTACGACAACGTGCGCCGGGCCTCCTGGCTCGCCGTGCTCGCGGGCGCGGACTTCATCAAGACCTCCACCGGCAAGGCCAAGCAGGGCGCCACGCCGGGCGTCGTGCTGGTGATGCTGGAGGCGCTGCGCGACTACACGCAGCGCACCGGCCGCGTCGTCGGCATGAAGCCGGCCGGCGGCGTCTCGCCCCGGTAGCTGCCCACTGGAGTCGGTTCGACGGCGTCGGACGCGCCGAGCTCGACCTCGGGCAGTGCGTCCGATGCGACCTCGGCGGACTGGTCGGCGGCGACGTCGGCCTTCTTGCCCTTAT
>JBKHWY010000776.1:0-580 GCA_046566285.1 Gammaproteobacteria bacterium
AGGCCCGGGATCACCGACAGGATCGACATGTCCCACATGCCGTTGTGCGAGGCGCCGTCGGTACCGGTGATGCCGGCCCGGTCCAGGACGACGGTCACCGGCTGCCGATGCAGCGCGACGTCCATCAGCAGCTGGTCGAAGGCCCGGTTGAGGAAGGTGGCGTACAGCGCGACGATCGGGTGCAGGCCCCCCACGGCCAGCCCCGCCGCGGACGTGACGGCGTGCTGCTCGGCGATGCCGACGTCGAAGACGCGGTCGGGGAACTCCTCGGCGAAGGCGTCCAGCCCGGTGGGGTGCAGCATGGCCGCGGTGATGCCGACGACGTGGGGGTTTGCCCGGGCCACCTCGACGACGTGATGGCGGAAGGCGTCCGTCCAGGTGCGCTTGGGGTTGGCCGTGAGCGGCTCGCCGGTCTCCTCGTCGATCAGGCCGACGGCGTGGAACCGGTCCGCCTCGTGCTCCTCGGCTGCCCGGAACCCTTTGCCCTTCACGGTCATGCAGTGCACGATCACGGGGCCGCCGAAGTTCTTGGCCGACTCCAGGGCGCGTTCCAGCGTGGCGATGTCGTGGCCGTCGATCG
>JBKHWY010000777.1:0-580 GCA_046566285.1 Gammaproteobacteria bacterium
TGGAGATCACCGAGACCGCCCTGGTGACCGACGCGGCCACCGTCGGCTCGCGGCTGGCCGAGCTGCGGGCGATGGGCGTGCGGATCGCCCTGGACGACTTCGGCACCGGCTACTCGTCGCTGAGCTGGCTGCGGACCTTCCCGGTGGACGTCCTCAAGATCGACCGGTCGTTCGTGCAGCTGCTCGGCGGCAGCGGGCAGGACGCCGCGATCGTCTCGGGGCTGGTCCAGCTGGCCCACTCGCTCGACCTCGAGGTCGTCGCCGAGGGCGTCGAGCTCGCCGAGCAGCGCGACCGGCTGCGGGCCGAGCGCTGCGACCTCGCGCAGGGCTACCTGCTGGCCCGGCCCATGCCGGCGAGCGACGTCTGGGGGTGGGTCGGGCGGGTGCGGGAGGCCGGCGGCGACCCGTGCGCGCTGGCCCTGTCGGGGTCCCTCCGCTGAGAGCGCGGCGGCGGGCGCGGTCGCCGGGCGGCACCCCGACGCAGCCGCCGACGGGGCAGACTGCCCCCGTGACCGATCTCTCCGAGCCGGTGGAGGCCCCGGCGGCCCAGGCCGTGGACGCGCGGCCCCGCCCGGCGCTG
>JBKHWY010000778.1:0-580 GCA_046566285.1 Gammaproteobacteria bacterium
CCGCGGAGAGCTGGTGCCGCTAGAGGCCGAGCTGGCGCGTCTCGACGGCCGGGAGTACGAGCCGGCGCCGCTGCTCCTCGACCGCGTGCGCACCCAGCGTCCGGCCGCGCCGGTGGCCGCCGAGCGGAAGAAGCCGCAACTCCGGTCCGTGCCGGGAAGGGATGGGCTGTCGGCCGAGGAGGTGCTCGCCGCCTTCCGGCACGTCTGCTGGGGTGGTGGCGATCGCGCCGACGACGCCACCGCGGACGTCGTACACGATCTTGCCGCCGGTGTAGCCGATGAGGATCGGAAGCAGGTAGGTGATCATCGGGCCGACGATGCCGCCGCCCGCGAAGTCGCCCCAGCCGCCGATCTCGGCCACCCAGCCGCCCGGGTCCTCGAGGGAGTCGAAGAGCCCGGTCAGCCAGCCGGACTCGTCGCTCGCCAGGAAGGTCGCGACGCGGGCGATGTCGTCAGGCGTGCCGGCCCGGGCCAGCGGGGTCTGGGCGACGATCTGGTCGACGAAGTCGGTGCCGCTGATCCCGGCGGTGCCGGTGCCCTCGGTCTCGGTATAGCCGGGCAGGATGGCGTTGACGCGAAC
>JBKHWY010000779.1:0-579 GCA_046566285.1 Gammaproteobacteria bacterium
CAGGAGACCACGTCAGCCGATACAGGCAGAATCGAGAGACACTTGGATCGGGAACAGCCCAAGCCCTAGCCCGGCCGAGAACCAGCTCCCATGAATACGGACCTCCTCAACTAAGGCCTCCGGCTGGAGCGGGTGAAGGGAATCGAACCCTCGTATGAAGCTTGGGAAGCTGCCGTTCTGCCATTGAACTACACCCGCAGCGGGCTGCCATTATAGGAGCGCACCCCGGCGACAATGCCGCCCCATGTCGCCCGAATCCCCCCGCCGCCCGGTGCGCAGCTACGTGCTGCGCGGGGGCCGCATGGGGCCCGGGCAGCAGCGCGCGATCGACGAGCTCGGCCCGCTCTTCGTGCTGCCGTTCGAATCGCGTCCGCTCGATCTCGCCGCCGCGTTCGGCCGCCGCGGCCAGCTCGGCGGCGTGGCTGAGCGTGCACGGGCCGAGGACCGCGACGGCCTCCACCAGCGCGCGGGCCGGCGCTTCGCACTCGGCCAGGCGGCGCGCGACGATCGTGCCGTAGGCGCGCGGGGCGGGAAGGTCGCGGTCGGCGGCGTTCCAGAGCGCGGCCGGCACCTCTTCCA
>JBKHWY010000780.1:0-578 GCA_046566285.1 Gammaproteobacteria bacterium
CATCAAGGCCGATCCGCGGCACCGCCGGCTACCGGTCATCGTGTACACGGGCCGCGAGCTCACCGACGAGGACAAGGCGCGCCTGCACGGCCTCGCCCAGACGGTGATCATCAAGGACGTGACCACGATGGAGCGGCTGCTCGACGCGCTCACCGGCAGGGGCTCGAGCGAGGCGACGCGGGCGAGCTTCCGCCAGCGCTTCGCCGACGGCAGCCTCGATCAGGCCGAGGTCGAGATCGAGGTGCAGGAAGCGCCCGCCATGCCGTTCGACATCCCCGGAATGGGCGGCCAGGTCGGCATGATCAACCTCAGCGAGATGATGGGTAAGGCGATGGGCAATCAGCCCGGCAAGCGCCGCAAGCTCAAGGTGCCTGACGGCTTCGCTCGCCTGACCGAGGAAGAGGCCGACAAGCGCGTCGATCCCGACGACATCAACCGCGTGACTCTGGCGGATGCCGAGGCCAACGGCATCGTCTTCCTCGACGAGATCGACAAGATCGCGGTCAGCGACGTTCGCGGCGGCTCGGTCAGCCGCGAGGGCGTGCAGCGCGACCTGCTGCCGCTGATCGAGGGCACCA
>JBKHWY010000781.1:0-577 GCA_046566285.1 Gammaproteobacteria bacterium
GGCCCTGGTCGAGCAGGTTGGCCACGGTCTGCTGCGGGTCGAGCTGGAAGCGCAGCGGCAGCGTGTTGACGAAAAAGCCGATCAGCTGCTCGGTTTCGCCGTGGTGGCGTCCGGCCACCGGGCTGCCGATGACGACATCGTCCTGGCCGGACAGGCGCGCCAGCAGCGCGGCCCAGCTCGACAGCAATGTCATGTACAGGGTGGCGCCGTGGCGCTGGGCCAGGGCTTTCAGGGCGGCTGTCAGGGCGGGGTCGAGCAGCACCGGCAGGCTGGCCCCGGCATAGCTCTGCTGCTGCGGACGGGGACGGTCGGCCGGCAGTTCCAGCAAGGCCGGCAGGCCCGCCAGGTTGCCCTTCCAGTAGCCGGCCTGGCGCTGCTGCTGCTCGCCGCTGAGCCAGCGGCGTTGCCAGAGCGCGTAGTCGGCGTACTGGATCGGCAGCGCCGGCAGGCCATCGCGCGCATGGTCGGCGCCGGGCTGGCGGTAGGCAGCGTACAGGGCGCTGATTTCATTGATCAGCACACCCATCGACCAGCCGTCGGAGACGATGTGGTGCAGGGTGATGAAGAGCACATGCTC
>JBKHWY010000782.1:0-574 GCA_046566285.1 Gammaproteobacteria bacterium
CCCGCAAGCTGTACGCGGCGCAGAAGCCGGTGCTCGAGAAGAAGCTCGGGTCGCAGGGCATCAAGCTGCTCTACACCGTGCCGTGGCAGCCGCAGGGGTTGTACGCGCGCAAGCCCATCACCTCCGTGGCCGACCTGAAGGGCACCAAGTGGCGCGCCTACAGCCCGGCCACCTCGCGCATCGCCGACCTGGTCGGCACCTACCGCGACGCCGGCCTCGACGTGTCGTACGACGAGCAGGGCGACGTGGGCGACGTCCAGCTCGAAGCCGTAGCCGTCGGCCAGGCTGTCGGCCAGGGCCGCCATGACCGCCCGCGGCACCTCCGTGACCGTGCCGCAGGCGTGGCAGACGAGGTGCACGTGCTCGTGCTCGTGTGCCGAGTAGTTGGGCGCGCCGTGCCCGAGGTGGGTGTGCCGGACCAGTCCCAGGCGTTCGAGCAGGTCCAGGGTCCGGTAGACGGTGGTGATGTTCACCGCAGGGGCCGCCCGCTGGACCTGGGCGCAGACCTGCTCCGGCGTCGCGTGGCCGAGCTCCCGCACCGCGTCCAGCACCAGCTGGCGCTGGGGGGTCATCC
>JBKHWY010000783.1:0-245 GCA_046566285.1 Gammaproteobacteria bacterium
CGATGCGCTCATCCTCAATGTGGACGACAACGAGGGTGCGCGCTATGCCAAGTCGCGCATCCTGGGCCGGGCTGGCTTCCAGGTAATCGAGGCGGCCGACGGCACCAGTGCGCTGGCGCTGGCGCGCGAGCACTGCCCGGAACTGGTCCTGCTCGACGTCAAGCTGCCCGACGTGAACGGGATGGAGGTATGCCGCCAGCTCAAGGCCGATCCCCATACCCGGCAAGTGCTGGTGCTGCAGACCT
>JBKHWY010000783.1:255-572 GCA_046566285.1 Gammaproteobacteria bacterium
AGGGGGCGCCGACAATTACTTGTTCGAGCCGATCGAGCCGGAGGAATTGGTGGCGAATGTCACCGCCTTGCTGCGCCTGGGCCGGGTCGAGCGCGAACTGCGCGACGTGGCGCGCCGCAAGGACGAATTCCTGGCCACCCTGGCGCACGAGCTGCGCAACCCGCTCGGCCCGATCCGCAGCGCCGTCGAACTGCTGTGCAAGCTCGATCCCGAGGTGCCGCCCTTGCAGGACCAGGCCCGCAAGACCATCGTGCGCCACACCGGCCACCTGGTGCGCCTGGTGGACGACTTGCTGGATGTGGCGCGCATCTCGCACG
>JBKHWY010000784.1:0-571 GCA_046566285.1 Gammaproteobacteria bacterium
CTCGGGCCCTGCGTCCGCCGGCTGCACGAGCACCTGACGTCGTCCGTGCCCTACAGCTTCCGGATCACGATCGCGGACAACGCCAGCACCGATGCCACGCTGGAGGTCGCGCACCGGCTGGCCGACACGCTGCCGCGGGTGCACGTGACGCACCTGGACCAGAAGGGGCGCGGCCGTGCGCTCGCGCAGGTGTGGCGCGCCTCGGACGCCGACGTGCTCGTGTACATGGACGTCGACCTCTCGACGGACCTGCGCGCGCTGCTGCCGCTCGTCGCCCCGCTCCTCTCCGGCCACAGCGACGTCGCGATCGGCTCGCGCCTCGCCCACGGCGCGCGCGTCGTCCGCGGCCCGAAGCGCGAGATCATCTCCCGCGCCTACAACCGCATCCTGCGCACCGCGCTGCGCGCGCGCTTCACCGACGCGCAGTGCGGCTTCAAGGCGATCCGGGCGGATGTCGCCGCCGAGCTGCTCCCGTGGGTCGAGGACACCACGTGGTTCTTCGACACCGAGCTGCTCGTGCTCGCCGAGCGATCGGGACTGCGCATCCACGAGGTGCCCGTCGACTGGATCG
>JBKHWY010000785.1:0-566 GCA_046566285.1 Gammaproteobacteria bacterium
GGAAGAGGATCGGCGGCTGCGCCACGAGCGCGGCGGCCAGGTCGAGGCGGCGGCGCATGCCGCCGGAGAACTGCTTGATGGGCTTGTTGGCGGCCTCGGTGAGGTCGAACCAGTCGAGCAGCTCCGCCGCACGGGCACGGGCCTCGCGGGTGGACAGGCCCAGCAGCTGGCCGATCAGCAGCAGGTTCTGCGTGCCGGTCAGGTTCTCGTCGACCGAGGCGTACTGCCCGGTGACACCGAGCAGCTGGCGCACCACGTGTGGTTGGCGACGTACGTCGACCCCGAAGATCTCGGCCTGCCCCCCGTCGATCCTCAACAGGGTCGCGAGCATGCTCAACATGGTGGTCTTGCCGGCGCCGTTGGGGCCGAGCACGCCGAAGATCTCGCCGCGCCGCACGTCGAGGTCGATGCCGTCGACGGCCCGGTTGTCACCGAACGTCTTCACCAGTCCGGTCGCGTGGACCGCCAGGGGCGAGGTGGGGTTGCTGAGATCGTTGTTCATGATGACAGGTTGCCTGCCCCCGGTTTCATCGAGCCCTCACCGGGCTTTCACCGGAGCCCCTCGG
>JBKHWY010000786.1:0-565 GCA_046566285.1 Gammaproteobacteria bacterium
GAGTCGGGGTCGGCCAGGAACTCGACGACGCGCGCGATCTCGTCGGGCTCGCCGAGCCGGCCGACCGGGATCTTGGCGATGACCTTCTCGAGGGCCTCCTTGGGTACGGCCTGGACCATCTCGGTGGAGATGTAGCCCGGCGCGACGGAGTTGACCGTGATGCCCTTGCGGGCGGTCTCCTGCGCCAGCGACATGGTGAGGCCGAACAGGCCGGACTTCGACGCGGCGTAGTTGGCCTGGCCGATGTTGCCGGCCTCGCCGATGACCGAGGTGATGTTGATGATGCGGCCGCTCCGCCGCTTCATCATGCCCTTGATCACGGCCCGCGTGGTGTGGAACGCGCCCTTGAGGTTGGCATCGAGCACGGCGTCCCACTCCGCCTCGCCCAGGCGGAGGTGACCCAGAAGGCGAAGCGGCTGGGCATCGGCGCGGGTCTGCTGGGCGGCGCGGGCGTCATGGTGCTGCTCGCGGTCAACGCGCTGCTCGTCGCACTGATCCTCGGGATCGCGACCACGGGGCTGCCCGGCTGGGTCGCGGCGATCATCGTCGCCGGCGGGCTGCTGCT
>JBKHWY010000787.1:0-565 GCA_046566285.1 Gammaproteobacteria bacterium
CTGCCCAGGTCGGCAAGGTTCGTCTGGACGGCGCCGACATCTACCACTGGAACAAAGCCGAGCTGGGTCCGAATGTTGGCTACCTGCCGCAGGACATTGAACTGTTCGGTGGCACGGTGAGCGAAAACATCGCCCGCTTCGGCGAAGTCGATTCCGAGAAGGTCATTGAAGCGGCTAAGCGCGCCGGCGTGCACGACATGATCCTGCATTTCCCCAAGGGCTACGACACCATCCTCGGCGATGGCGGCGCCGGCCTGTCGGGCGGCCAGAAGCAGCGTGTCGCCGTCGCGCGCGCCATGCTCAAGGACGCCCCCCTGCTCGTCCTCGACGAGGCGACCTCGTCCCTCGACTCGCGCTCGGAGCGCCTGGTGCAGGCCGGGCTGGAGGAGCTGATGGCCGAACGGACGAGCATCATCATCGCGCACCGCCTCTCGACGGTGCGCGACGCCGACCAGATCGTGGTGCTCGACCGCGGCCGCATCGCCGAGCGCGGCACGCACGAGGAGCTGCTCGCCGCCGGCGGGCGCTACGCGGCGTTCGTCGCGCGCGCCGGCGGGACGCTGGT
>JBKHWY010000788.1:0-565 GCA_046566285.1 Gammaproteobacteria bacterium
GCAGCGCCGACAGCGACGAGTAGCCGGTGCCGAAGTCGTCCAGCGCGATCGCGATCCCGTGCCGGCGCAGGTCGTCGAGCTTGGCCGCGGCGCCCGGGACGTCGTCGATGATCGACTGCTCGGTGACCTCGACGACGAGGACACCCTGCTCGGGCAGCAGGCGGTGGGTGACGCCCGGTCCTTCGGGGAGCGAGCCCAGCCAGGCGACGGCGTCGTCGCGCTCGAACATCTGCGCCATGACGTCGACGCCCTGCGCCTGCAGGTCGGCTTCTTCCGGCGAGCGGGCGACGTTCACCTTGACGGTGACGGCCACTTCCGGGTGAAGCGCGATCTTCACGTCGTACATGCCGATGGCCTTGATCGGGCGGTCGAGCACGATCTGGCTCTTGGCCACCTTGGCGCCGTCAGCCTCGAGCGCCTCGACGATGTCGCGCGCGCTGACCGAACCATAAAGCTGGCCGGTGTTCGATGCCTGGCGGATCAGCTTGACCGTCTTTCCGTCGACGTCCTTGGCGGCCTTTTCGGCATCGCTCCGGCGGTCGGCGTTGTCGGCCTCGATCTTGGC
>JBKHWY010000789.1:0-565 GCA_046566285.1 Gammaproteobacteria bacterium
CAAGGCCGAGGGCTTGCGGGTCGTCCTCGTCAACTCCAACCCGGCGACGATCATGACCGACCCGCAGTTCGCCGACGCGACGTACGTCGAGCCGATCACGCCGGAGTTCGTCGCGAAGGTCATCGCCAAGGAGCGCCCGGACGCGCTGCTGGCGACGCTCGGCGGCCAGACCGCGCTGGGGCTCGCGAAGGGCCTCGAGCAGGCGGGCGTGCCGATCCTCGGCACGTCCCCCGCGGCGATCGACCTCGCGGAGGACCGCGGCCGGTGCGGCGAGCTGCTGCAGCGCCTCGGCTACAGCGCGCCGCCGTACGCCACGGCGCACTCGGCCGAGGAGGCGCTGCGCTGCGGCGACCGCGTCGGCTACCCGCTGCTCGTGCGCCCGTCGTACGTCCTCGGCGGCCGGGCGATGCCGTACTGGAACGCGCCGGCCTTCTACTCCCCGTGGGCGGGCGGCTACTTCGGCGGCTTCGGGCTGGGCGCCGGCCTCCTGCCCGGCCTGATGTTCGGCACGGCGCTGGGCGGCCTGATGGCGCCGGCGGCCTTCGGCGCGGGGTGGGACGGCGGC
>JBKHWY010000790.1:0-563 GCA_046566285.1 Gammaproteobacteria bacterium
GGGGAGATCGCCGGGTTCGCCGTCCCGATGGAGGGGGTCAGTCGCAGGTGACCAGCTCGGCGTACGCGGCGGGCGTCCAGGCGGCGAGGATCTTCGGCCGCAGGGTGGCGCCGAGGCGGCGGTAGAAGCGCTGCGCGTCGACGTTGTCGACCTCCATGCCCCAGCGGATGAGCAGCTGCTCGGGCGCGGCCAGGGCGGCGAGCGCGGCCGGGGAGGCGGCCACGGTGGCGCGGATCCGGTCGCTGATATGCAGGCCGGCGTCGCGGCGGGCCTGCTGGATCGCGCGGATCGCATCGCGCGCCGTGCCCTCGGCGGCAAGTTCCGGGGTGACCTCGGTATTGAGCACCACGAACCCGCCGCCGGGCAGCACGGCCGCGGCGGCCGTGGGCTCGGCGTCGCCGGCGCCCGCGGCCACGACGGTGGTGAGCTCGTACTCCGCGGGCAGCAGCGGCACGTCGGTCCCGTCGGCCGTCGTCACCACGACGTCGTCGCCCGTGGCCCGCCACGTCCCGGCGCGCGCCCCCGCGATGACCGCCTGGACGCCCCGCCCCAGCCGGGGGCCG
>JBKHWY010000791.1:0-562 GCA_046566285.1 Gammaproteobacteria bacterium
TTGCGGCGGATGCGGCCCTCGGTCGGGTGGTCGTCGAAATTCCAGAAGCCGACATCGCCGAGATGCGGGTCGTCCAGCAGATCGTCGATCGAGTTGTAGCGCGCGGCCGGCACATCGGCCTCGGCGAAGATGGCCAGCCATTCCTCGGTGGTCTTCTGCACCAGCACCTCGACCTGCAGGGTGAAATAGGCGGAGGCGTTCTGGGTGCGGGTGATCGGCGTGGCCTGGGACATCACCGAGCACCAGCAGCTCGTGGACTCGCTGCGCCAGGCCGATCGGGCCAAGGACGAGTTCCTGGCGATGCTGGCCCACGAGCTCAGAAACCCGCTGGCGCCGCTGACCAATGCGCTCAAGCTGCTGGAGCGCAGCGCCGACCGGTCCGCGCCGCAGCAGCAGGCCCTGGCCCTGGCCGGGCGGCAGACCGCGCAGCTCACGCGCCTGGTCGACGACTTGCTGGAAGTCAGCCGCATCACGCGCGGCAAGATCGAGCTGCGCTGCGAGCCGATGACGGTGGCCGCCGCCGTGCGCAACGCGGCCGAGTCGGTGGCCGCCGCCGTCGAGG
>JBKHWY010000792.1:0-561 GCA_046566285.1 Gammaproteobacteria bacterium
GGGCAGGTCTTCAATGCCATGTCCGAGGCCATGCACGAACTGGCGCCAGTGCGCATGAGCTGGGACGGCGGGGTGATCTTGCGCAGCTACCGCCAGGGCGTGGCCCTGCTGCGCAGCGCCCTGGCCGGCCAGCTCGCGTCGCGGCCCTACCGGCTCACGATGCCGGTGCACGTCGACGTGAACGAGGTGCTGCGGCACCTGCGGACCGGCCAGGTGCGCGCGGCCGTGGCGGCGTACGGCGGCGACCTCCTGCCCGGCACCGAGTCGCCCGCCCTCGCCGAGCTCGGCGACGTCGTCGCCGTCGCGGTGCGCGAGGCGCTCCTCGCCGACCCCGCCGCCCTCGAGCGCCACCTCGCCTGGATCGACGAGCCGACCTCGCGCCCGCGCGGCACCCCCGACGCCGCGCTGGCGAGCGCGCTCCTCAAGCTCGACGACGAGCTCCCCCTCGACCAGCTCGACACCCGCGAGACCTACGCCGTCCTCGCCGCCCCCAACGTGCTCACCCGCCTCGCCGCCCGGCGGTAGCGCCGAACTAACGAAGATGAGTCCGTTCACGGTCAG
>JBKHWY010000793.1:0-560 GCA_046566285.1 Gammaproteobacteria bacterium
CCTCGCGGATGCGGTTGTAGGTGCCGCAGCGGCAGATGTTGCGCAGTTCCTCGATGGCGGCGTCGTCGACCTCGCGACCCTCGGCCCGGCACTGCTTGACCTTGGCGACGGCCGCCATGATCTGGCCGGGCTGGCAGTAGCCGCACTGCGCGACGTCGCGCTCGAGCCACGCCTCCTGCATGGGGTGCAGGCCGTGCTCACCCCGCTTCTCCTCGCGCACCTGCTGGGGCAGGCCCTCGATCGTGGTGACCCGGCGGCCGTCGGCCTGCGCGGCGAGCACGGTGCACGACTTGACGGCCTCGCCGTCGAGGTGGCAGGTGCAGGCGCCGCAGTTGGACGTGTCGCAGCCGACGTGCGTCCCCGTCAGGCCGATCTCGTCGCGGATGATCGCCTCGACGACCTTCGCGTAGTCCTCGTCGCTGGTGGCGAAGCCGCCGCGGTCGGCGAACTCGACGGGTACGTCGGGGAGCGCGGCGAGCAGCGCGTCGACCGACACCTCGTGCTCGGCCTCGATGTCCACCACCGTCAGCGGGGTGCCGTCGTCGATGGCCGCGAAGCCG
>JBKHWY010000794.1:0-559 GCA_046566285.1 Gammaproteobacteria bacterium
CCACTGCTTGAAGGCACGCGCTTGCATGAACACTCCAGAAGGGACGAGAGGCCGTTTGACCTCAGCCATTCAGGACAGTTCAATATCCACACTTAACGGTGACAGCGCCTTATCGACGAACTCATCAGTATTCCCTCACGCCAACAAACCTGCATGCTTTGCTAGGTCGGTTTCCCTACATACCCATGTGTAAATATCAGGTAGCACATTCAGTCCCACGCATAAGTACTTAATTCTTCTAAGTATTTCATTTTCATGACACATCAGAGAAGTGCGCTAAGTCATTGACTCTATTGGCAAATTTCATTTTTTCCAGCGTGAAATCGCTTGACCGTCCAGATTGCTTCCTCTAAAGTGGGAAACTGTGTGAAAAAGTGTAGTTTTGTGGAGGGTTCGCGGCCCTCCTGGCGCCAAAACCACGACCCACCTATAACTCAAGACTCAGACAAAACGTGTTCCAAGGGGCGTCCTCCATCAATCTCGATGCCAAAGGCCGGATGGCAATTCCGTCCAAGCATCGTGACGCACTGAATGTTCAGTGCGAAGGACGGCTCACGCT
>JBKHWY010000795.1:0-559 GCA_046566285.1 Gammaproteobacteria bacterium
AGGGTGACGCGGTCGGCGTGCGTCGCCGCCGCGCGTACGGCGGGGCCGGCGAGCAGGACGTCGCCCTCGCTGTCCATCCGCGCGACGAGGACGTGGGTCATGCCGGCGCTCCCAGCAGCAGGTCGACGGCGCGCGCCAGGTCGGGCGCGACCTCCTCGGCGGCGTGGACCTCCGCCGGCAGCGTGCGCGGCGTGGGCACGAGCACGCCGCGGGCACCTGCGCTGCGCGCCGCCTGGACGTCGGCGCCGATGTCGCCGATCACCGCGCAGCGCTCCGGGGCGACGCCCAGGCGCTCCGCGGCGCGCAGCACCAGGCCGGCGCGGGGCTTGCGGCAGTCGCAGCCGTCACCACGGTCGTGGGGGCAGTACCGCCACACGTCGAAGGGGCCGAGCAGCTCCTCGACGCGGGCGTTGACCGCCTCGACCTGCGCGACCGTGAGCCGGCCGGAGCCGATGCCGGACTGGTTGCTCACGACCCCGACCCGGACGCCGAGGGCGCGGAGTCGGTCGAGGGCCTGCACCGCCCCCTCGACCGGTGCGACCCGGGCGGGCTCGCCGTT
>JBKHWY010000796.1:0-556 GCA_046566285.1 Gammaproteobacteria bacterium
ACGGCGTCTCCGACCCCGAGCAGAAGCGAAAAGCGATAGGCGGAAAATTCATAGACGTATTCGACGCCCAGGCGACAACCATCGGCGGCGTCAAGTGGCTCGTCCAGGGGACACTGTACCCGGACGTGATCGAATCCGTCTCCGTGCGGGGGGCATCCGTCACGATCAAGACTCACCACAACGTCGGCGGATTGCCGGAGAAGATGAAGCTCAAATTGATCGAGCCGCTGCGCGAACTGTTCAAGGACGAAGTGCGAAACATCGGGCGCGATCTTGGCATCCCTGAGATGATCCTCGAACGGCACCCGTTCCCGGGGCCGGGCCTCGGGGTTCGCATCCTCGGCGAAATAACGCCGGAAAAGGTCGAACTGCTGCAGAAAGCGGACAAGATCTTCACTGACGAACTGCACAACTTCGATCTTTATCGCGATGTGTGGCAGGCCTTCGCGGTGCTGCTGCCGGTCAAGACCGTCGGCGTCATGGGCGACGGACGCACCTACGACCATGTCTGCGCCCTGCGCGCCGTTACCTCCGTCGACGGCATGACGGCCGACTT
>JBKHWY010000797.1:0-554 GCA_046566285.1 Gammaproteobacteria bacterium
CCAGGAAACTCTGCAGCGAGGTGGCGCCGGAGGCGGGTGCGGTTTCCAGCACCCGCTTGACGAGGGCGCCGTAGTCCAGCATCAGGGTGTTGTCGACCACCCGCACCAGCTTCTGCGTGGCGCCCAGCGAAGCGCTGGCCGTCACGCCCGCGCCGTTGGCCTTCTTGACGTGGAGGTAGACCTTGGCGTCCGAGGGCACGGTCGCCGTCAGCTGGCCCTCCAGGCCCTCGAGGCGCGGCAGCAGGTCGGCCACGTCGGCGTACCTCACGACCACGCCGGAGGCGCCGAAGACCTCGTCGGTGACGGTGCCATCGGCGAGCGCGAGCAGCTCGGCCGGCGCCTCGTAGATCACCGGGGCGGGTGCGTGGTCGCCGGCCGCCGATCCCTCGCCGACGACGCGGATGCCCTCGGTGCCGCGGAGGCTGGCGGTGCCGCTGGCGAAGGCCTCGGCGATGCCGGGGGTCAGCATCGGCTGGCCGGCGGCCGCGGCCACGGCCTCGCCCGCCGCGCGGAGGAACGCGTCACCCTGCTCACCGGCCGGCAGGAAGAGCAGG
>JBKHWY010000798.1:0-554 GCA_046566285.1 Gammaproteobacteria bacterium
CGCCTTCGCGTCGGGCGCCACGATGCCGGTGAAGGCGCCCACCTCGGCGGCCATGTTGGTCATCGTGGCGCGCTCGTCCACGCTCAGCGCCTCCACGGCGGGGCCGGCGTACTCGATGATCTGGCCGATGGCGTGGCCGTCCTTGATGTACGGCTGGCGCAGGATCTCGAGCTTTTCCATCAGCATTACGAGCACGGGCAGCGCGGTGACGGCGCACGCCATGCCGGTGCCGAGCGTAAATTGCCAAGTCGCGGCCTTGGCGCCGATCCAGCCTTCGTAGCCGAGCAGCAGCGTCGCCGCCGCGCGCGACGGCTCCATGCCGTTCTGGCGGAAGCGCTCGACCACGAGCGTCGACGTCGAGCCGACGGGGTCGAACGTGGCGGTCACGGGCACGGTGCCCCGGACGACGTCGCCGGGACTGGCCAGCACGACCAGCAGGTTGTTGGCGACGGTGGTCGTCACGGTGTCCGAGGTGGTGCTGTAGCCGGCCTTGTCGGTGGCCACGGCCCGCAGGCGGTAGGAGCCGTCGGCCCCGAGCTTGGTGTTCCAGCTGC
>JBKHWY010000799.1:0-553 GCA_046566285.1 Gammaproteobacteria bacterium
TCGGCCCGGTCCGCGAGCGGGAGCCCGAGGCGCCGCCGCGGTTCGCCCAGGTGGTCGGCCTGCTNTTCGCCGTCGTGGGCGCGGCCGGCTACCTGCTCGGCGCGCCGGTCGTCGGCGCCGTCGCGACCGGCCTGGCGCTGGTCGCCGCCCTGCTGCTGTTCGCCGTGGCCCTGCCGCTGCTCGGCTACGTCGTCTCGTCGGCGGCGCTGTTCGTCGCCGCGGCGCTGCTGCTCGGCATGGCGGCGGTCGCCGCGCTGGCCGGTTTCGCCGTCTACCAGCAGCAGGCGGAAGCGCTGCTGGTGCGCCAGCTGTCGCCGGTGCTGAAGTCGCGTGCCGCGCTGCTCGAGACCGCGGTCGACGATGCGCTCGCCACGGACGCGGCGCTGGCGCAGCGGCGGGATCTGCACCACGATCTCCGAGAGCCGGTAGTACAGGTCCTCGCGGAAGCGGCCCTCGTCGACCATCGTGCGCAGGTCGACGTTGGTGGCGGCGATGATGCGGACGTCGACCTTGATGGTGTCGACGCCGCCGAGGCGCATGAACTCGCGTTCCT
>JBKHWY010000800.1:0-550 GCA_046566285.1 Gammaproteobacteria bacterium
CGGGCGTCGTCGACGGGCTGGTCCGTGGCGGTCGTGCGGATGTCCATGGCGTCAGGCTAGCCCCACGGATCAGAGCCGGGCGGCGACGGCGTCGCCGACCTCGCTGGTACGCCGTGTGGTCCCCGGGGCGCGCTCGGCCAGGTCGGCCAGCACCGCCGCCAGGTCGCCGGGGTCGGTGGACGGGGGCGGAAGGGTCGGCAGGTCGTCCAGCACCGCGGCAGCCACCTCGACGGCGTCGTGCTTGTTCGTCCCGATCACACCTGTGGGGCCGCGCCGGATCCAGCCGGTGACGTACTGACCCGGCACTGGCTCCCCGTCGGCACCGACCACCCGGCCGCGGCGCAGCGGGTCGTTGACCACCACGCCGATCCGGGCCAGCTCACCGGTGTAGCGCTCGCCCGGGTCGGGCACGCCGTGCTCGATCACCACCGTCTCGGCCCGCCCGGAATCCCAGTACAGCTCGTTGAAATGGGTGACGTGCACCAGCGGCACCGCGCCCTGCTCGGCCATCGGGTGGCGCTGGCTGACCGGCGCGGCGTCCGGCGTGTTG
>JBKHWY010000801.1:0-548 GCA_046566285.1 Gammaproteobacteria bacterium
AGACGCTGCACCGGCTGCTGCTGGTGATGGCGCTCGTGATGGCGCTCGTGCTGCTCGTGCTCGGCGCGGTCGCGTGGGCGGTCGTGCGCGTCGGCCTGCTGCCGCTGGACCGGATGGGCCACACCGCCGGCGCGATCGCCGGCGACGACCTCTCCCAGCGTGTCGCCGACACCGACCCGCGGACGGAGGTCAGCCGGCTCGGGACCGCGCTCAACGCGATGCTCGACCGGCTCGAGATCCCGCTGATGACCCCGCACAACCGGGAGCGGATGCGCACCGCGTACACGATCTCGGTCGACGCCCGCGACGGCGTCACCACCGGCATCAGTGCCGCCGACCGCTCGCGCACCGCGCGCACGCTGGCCGACTCGGCGACCGAACCGTGGGAGATCACCCGGCCCGGCCACGTGTTCCCGCTGCGCTACCGCGAGGGCGGCGTGCTCGTGCGCCGCGGTCACACCGAGGCCGCGGTCGACCTGGCGCGGATGGCCGGCCTGACGCCGGCGGGCGTGCTGGTCGAGGTCGTCAACGACGACGGCACCATGAAG
>JBKHWY010000802.1:0-548 GCA_046566285.1 Gammaproteobacteria bacterium
GGCGACATCGACGTCAAGCAGATCAAGACGATGGCCGAGAACACGCTCAAGCTCGACGGGCGCGACGGCGTCAAGGTCGCGCTCGGCGGCGACGTCATCCACTGGTCGACCGCCCAGCAGGGCGGCGCCGAACGCCGCGCCCTCGTCGGCAGCCGTGCGCTCGAGCGGCAGCTCGAGCACCGAGGCGGCGATCCGCCGCCACAGCTCGCTGCGCCCGCCGCCGCCGGACAGCCGGCCCACGGCCGCGTCGGCGCCGACGAGGTCGAGCGCGTCGCGCAGCCCGTCGTCCTCGATGGCCTCGGTGATGCTGTCGTCGCGGAGCTCGGTGGCGCCCTTGCGCCCTGCTGCGCGCACCTTCTCGACGATGCCGGGATCGATGATCTCCGTCGGCGCGTCGGGCAGCGGCGGGCAGGCGAGCGGGACCGACGACAGCAGCCGGTGGCGCCGGTCGCCGGAGGACTACGGTCCGAGCGCGGCGGCTGGGCCCGCGACCGGCGGTATCTCGCTGTCCGAGGCCCTGACGGCGGCAGCGGCCGCGCACCGCGGCA
>JBKHWY010000803.1:0-548 GCA_046566285.1 Gammaproteobacteria bacterium
GCCGACCAGCTCCTTCAGCGTGGCCGCACGGGCAAAGGGAGCGGTGGGGACGCCATGTTTTGCCAGGAACTCTTTTTCGCGGGCGCGCTGCTGCGCTACGTGAAGCGCCGCGCCCGAGGGGCGCACCGGGACCAGTTCCTCGATCGCAGCGACCGCCTCGGCGGGGACGTTCTCGAACTCGAAGGTGACGACGCTGACGCCGCGCGCGAGGGTCCGGATCGCGTTCAGGTCGTCGTAGGCCGCGTTGATCTCGACGTCGGCGACCTGCCCCGTGGGCGTCCCGTCGTCGGGCGAGAGGGTGTGGACGCGGTAGCCCATGCGGCGTCCCGCGATGGCGAACATGCGGCCGAGCTGGCCGCCGCCGACAGCCTCTGGCGGGCCGCCGAAGTGCTGCCCGAGACCGGATCCACCAACGCCGACCTGGCCGCCCGGGCCCGGGCGGGGGAGCCCGCGGGCACGGTGCTGGCCACCGATCACCAGGTCGCGGGCCGCGGCCGGCTGGGTCGGAGCTGGGTGGCGCCGGCGGGGAGCTCGGTCGCGTGCTCGGT
>JBKHWY010000804.1:0-547 GCA_046566285.1 Gammaproteobacteria bacterium
GTGGCCGACAGCGCTGGCGCGAAAGTGGCGCTGGACGCCTTCACAACGGCGCTGGCTTCGCATCGCTCGTTTGCGCGCGAGACGGATCCGCCGCTGGTGTAAGAAGTGCTCCGCCACTGAGTACCCGCGCTATGGGCCCCGGCCTCCGCCGGGGTGACGGTTTTTAGTGTGTTGGCCTTAAGACTGTCGCCCTTGCGCAGGCAAGGGCCCATAGCGCATTCATATGAGTGACAGCGCTCCAAAGCCACTATCCCAACTGAGGCGTCAACGTTTTGGAAAACTGCGACACCCCATCCAGATCAATCAACTGCACCGTCATCGCCTTCGACACCGGATCGATGGCCACCTCCCCAAAGAACTGAAACCCCGCGAACGGCGACAAGCCCGGCGTCGGCGGCGCCTTCTCGAACACCACGGTGGGGCCAAAGGTCTGATCGAGCTTGTTCGGCCCGAACGACCCCGCATTCATTGGCCCGGCCACGAACTCCCAGAACGGTGAAAAGTCCGTGAACGCGGCATGGGCCGGATCGTAGTAATACGCCGCGCA
>JBKHWY010000805.1:0-547 GCA_046566285.1 Gammaproteobacteria bacterium
GACCGGCGGCCGATCAAGCGCGCACTGGTGTCGGTCTACGACAAGACCGGTCTGGTGGGGATCGGGCTCGCTCTGTCCGGTGCCGGTGTCGAGATCGTCTCCACCGGTTCGACCGCCCGGACGCTGGCCGAGGCCGGTGTGCCGGTGACCCAGGTGGAGGAGCTGACCGGGTTCCCCGAGTGCCTGGACGGCCGGGTCAAGACGCTGCACCCCAAGCTCTACGCCGGGCTGCTGGCCGCCCAGCCGATGGGCTTCTACTCCCCGCAGTCGCTCGTGGCCGACGCCAGGCGCCACGGGATCACCGTCCTGCGACCGGACGTGCAGGCATCGGGCGTGCTGGCCGGTCTCGAGCGGCTGCACGACCTCGGGCACCCGGTGCTGGTCGCCGCCAGCCGCAAGCGCTTCCTGGGCGACCTGCTCGCCGACGCGGACGGTCGGCTGCGACCGCCGGAGGGCCGCGACGACGCGACCACCGCGACCTCCGCGCTCGCCGCGACCACCGGCGCCCGGTGCATCCGCTCGCACACCGTGCGCGCCACCCGCGACG
>JBKHWY010000806.1:0-545 GCA_046566285.1 Gammaproteobacteria bacterium
CCGGTCTCCGAGTGGTCGAGGACGTAGACCACCGAGCCCGCGAAGGTGGGGTCGGAGAGCCCGGGCATGGCCACGAGCAGCGAGCCGGGGCGCACGTCGTCGAGGTCGCCGATGGACAGCGCCGGCACCGGCGCGCGCCGGCGACCGGTGTCGCGGCCGTCGCGGCGGCGCTGGCGCTTGGCCTCCAGCCGGGTCGATCCGGCGACCCCGCGGACGTCGTCGTCGCTGGTCGTGCGGCCGTTGCGGCCGGCCCGCTCGGGACGGTCGTCGTCGTCGACGTCGTCCCCGGCCTCGCCGCTGCCACTGCTCCCGCGGCGACGACGGCGGCGCCGACGACCACGACATCGGCCGTGACCACGGAGCCGACGACCACCACTACCGGCTCGTCGACCCCGGTCGCCGCGGCCGCGTTCCCGTTCAAGCTGCCGGCGAAGCCGGGGCCGGGCGGCACGCAGGCGCTCGCGGTCGGGACGAAGGACGGCGGCGTCACCTACGACATCGCCTACTCGCTCGTCACCGTCTCCGGCGGAGCGCCGGTCACGAAC
>JBKHWY010000807.1:0-544 GCA_046566285.1 Gammaproteobacteria bacterium
CCAGATCGACGGCACGCATTACTACATCTCGATCAAATTCCCGCTCTACGATCTCGGCGGCGCCTGTGTCGGGACCGCGGGCATCGCCACCGACATCACCGAGCGCAAGCGCGCCGAGGAGGATCGCGCCGCGCTGCAGCAGCAGATCATCGATCTCCAGCGCACCGCGCTCAACGAGCTGTCGACGCCGATCATCCCGCTCGCCGAGGGCGGCGGAACCGACACCTGGGCCCGGTTCGTGGGCCAGGGCCTGACCCGCACGATCCCCGGTCAGCCGGGTTTCGCCCCGGTCAACGACGCCGGCGGCGAGGTGCTGCTGGACCAGCGGGTGCGCCCGCTCGGGAGCCACCACCAGAAGCTGGTCGTCGTGCGCCACCCCGCCCGGCCGCAGGACGACGTCGCGTTCGTCGGAGGCATCGACCTGGCGCACGGCCGGCGCGACAGCACCCGGCACGAGGGGGACCCGCAGCGCCAGGACTTCGCGGACGTCTACGGCGAGCGGCCGGCGTGGCACGACGTGCAGGTCGAGCTGCGGGGCCCCGCC
>JBKHWY010000808.1:0-543 GCA_046566285.1 Gammaproteobacteria bacterium
CGGTGAGGTGAGTGCCCAGCGGTCAGCGGAGCCGGCGCAGTAGCCTCCAGACCAGGAACACCACGGCCAGCGCTCCGGCAGCCTGGCCTGGTTCCTGTCGCAGATCGGCTTTCGCACCTACCAACTCGCCGGCGGCTACAAGGCCTTCCGCGCCATCGTGCGCGACGACCTGGAGCGGCTGCCCGAAGCCTTCGATTTCCGCGTGCTGGCGGGGCGCACGGGCCGCGGCAAGACGCGGCTGCTGCAGGCGCTGCGTGAACAAGGCGCGCAGGTGCTGGACCTGGAAGCCCTGGCCTGCCACCGCGGCTCGGTGCTGGGCGGCCTGCCCAACCAGCCGCAGCCGCCGCAGAAGCGCTTCGACACCCTGCTGTGGCAGGCGCTGCGCGGACTCGACCCGGCGCGGCCGGTGTTCGTGGAAAGCGAGAGCCAGAAAGTGGGCAGCGTGCGCGTGCCCGATGCGCTCATCTTGCGGCTGCGCGAGCACGGCCGCTGCACCGTGGTGGACATGGGCGAGGACGCGCGCGTGGCGCTGCTGCTGGAGGA
>JBKHWY010000809.1:0-542 GCA_046566285.1 Gammaproteobacteria bacterium
GCGGTGCACCGTACGGAGCCCTGATCGGCGACTTCGACATCTCGCGCCAGCCCGAGGACATGTATTTCCTCGAACAGATGTCGCACGTGGCCGCCGCCGCGCACGCCCCTTTCATTACCGCCGCCGCGCCGGAACTATTCGGCCTGGAAAGCTACAGCGAGCTGGGCAAACCGCGCGNCCTGGCCAAGGTGTTCGACACGGTCGAATACGCCAAATACAAGGCTTTCCGCGAATCGGACGACGCGCGCTACGTGGGCCTGGCCCTGCCGCGCTTCCTGGGCCGCATGCCCTTCCATCCGGCCGACGGGCTGGTGACCGAAGGCTTCAATTTCGTGGAAGACGTGGACGGCAGCGACCATTCGAGCTACCTGTGGTGCAACGCCGCGTATGCCTTCGCCAGCAAGCTCACCGGCGCCTTCGAGGACTACGGCTGGTGCGCGGCGATTCGCGGGGTGGAAGGCGGCGGCCTGGTGGAGGACTTGCCGACCCACACCTTCAAGACCGACGAAGGGGAGGTGGCCCTGAAATGCCCGACCGAGGTG
>JBKHWY010000810.1:0-540 GCA_046566285.1 Gammaproteobacteria bacterium
GCCGCTGTACACCAGATAGATCGCATAGCTCACGGCGCTCACGAACACGAGCGCCGTGCCCACCGCCGGGCCGAGGATGATCGAGATCTCGCGCGAGGCGGAGGTCACCGCCTGCGCCGGCTGGATGTCGGCCTCCTCGACGGTCTGCGGGAGCAGCCCGGTGTAGGCCGGGCGGAAGAACGCCTCGGCGGCGCCGAACAGGACGCCGATCACCACCATGTGCCACACCTCGACGGCCTCGAGGACGAGGACCCGGCGCTGCTGGCCGACGCGTCGTCCGTCGTGATCACCCCGGGCTACGGCATGGCGGTCGCGCAGGCGCAGTACCAGGTCGCCGAGATGACCCGCAAGCTGCGCGAGAAGGGCGTGCAGATCGCGTTCGTCACGCTGCACGTGGGCGCCGGCACCTTCCAGCCGGTGCGGGTCGAGCAGCTGTCCGAGCACAAGATGCATACCGAGTGGTACACCGTGCCACAGGCGACCGTGGACGCGGTGCGCGCGGCCCGGGCGGCGGGGCGCGACGTCATCGCGGTGGGCACC
>JBKHWY010000811.1:0-539 GCA_046566285.1 Gammaproteobacteria bacterium
TGGACGCGGGCCTGACCATGCCGCCGATCGCCATCAACCTGTCGGCGCGCCAGTTCGACCCGGGCTTACCGGGCCGGGTACGCGGCGCGCTGGCGCGCCACCGGGTGCAGCCAGGCCAGATCAAGCTGGAAATCACCGAAGGCTTGCTGGTGCGCGGCACCGAAGGCGTGGTCGGCATCATGCACGAACTGGTCGACATGGGCCTGGCGCTGGCGCTGGACGATTTCGGCACCGGCTACTCCAGCCTGGCCTATCTGAAGAAGTTCCCCATCAGTACCCTGAAGATCGACCGCGCCTTCGTGGTCGGCCTGCCGCACGACGAAAACGACTGCGCCATCGCCCGCGCAATCGTCACCATGGCCCAGCAGCTGCGCCAGGAAATCGTCGCCGAAGGGGTCGAGACCGAAGAACAGATGGCCTTCCTGCGCGGCCTCGGCTGCGACCAGCTGCAAGGCTGGCTGTTCAGCCCCGCCGTGCCGGCCGCGCAATTCGCGCGCATGCAGGATGAAGGCATGCGCCTGGCGATCGAGCCCTGACCC
>JBKHWY010000812.1:0-265 GCA_046566285.1 Gammaproteobacteria bacterium
GGGAGGGCACATCGGCGGGGACCTCAGGCGGTGCGGCTGCAAAAGCGCCCAGCCCGCCAGCGGCGGAGCGGGCCATCTTCACCTATGTGCGCAAGACCGGCCAGCCTGGCCGCATGCTGCCGTTCAGGTGGCCGGACTTGCCGCCCGATGTGCGGGCCCTGTTCAGGAGCGGGGGCGGGGCCGCGCCGGCATCCGAAGCGCGGGAGGCGGCCAGGGTGGATTACCTGCGCGGCGAGCGGCGCCAGGAAATGGCGCCCGAAAGCGC
>JBKHWY010000812.1:275-539 GCA_046566285.1 Gammaproteobacteria bacterium
CTGGGCGATATCGTGCGCAGCAGTCCGCTGATCGTCGGTGCTCCATCGGCCAGCATCGGCGACCAAGGCTATGCCGAGTTTTACGAACGCATGCGCCAGCGCCGGGCCACCGTCTACGTGGGCGCCAACGATGGCATGCTGCACGCCTTCGATGTGGCCACCGGGCGTGAACGCTTCGCCTACATTCCCGCTGCGCTGTTGCCGGCCCTGCCTGCCTTGACCCAGCCCGGCTATCAGCACCGTGCCTATGTCGATGGCAGTCCC
>JBKHWY010000813.1:0-538 GCA_046566285.1 Gammaproteobacteria bacterium
AAAAGAGGAGCTTGACGAAACGCACGAATGACCGCATAATCTCGCTTCTCTGCTGCTGACAAACACAACGATTTGTCAAGGGTGCAAAGCCCGGCGGCGCCGCTGAAAAGCGAAGAATTCTTTAACAATCAACAGTCGATAAGTGTGGGCGTTTGATGTGAGTGTGCCCAGGACTTCGGTCCTGAAGCTCAAAATATATAGCATCAAACGCTTACACAAGTAATAAACGTGACCTCGTAAGAGGAACGTCAGTATCTTGAGTGAGTGACCTCCGATAGCAGTATCGGAACAACAGAGATTAAACTGAAGAGTTTGATCCTGGCTCAGATTGAACGCTGGCGGCATGCTTTACACATGCAAGTCGAACGGTAACAGGGAGCTTGCTCCGCTGACGAGTGGCGAACGGGTGAGTAATATATCGGAACGTGCCCAAGAGTGGGGGATAACGTAGCGAAAGTTACGCTAATACCGCATACGATCTACGGATGAAAGTGGGGGACCTTCGGGCCTCATGCTTGTGGAGCGGCCGATATCTGAT
>JBKHWY010000814.1:0-538 GCA_046566285.1 Gammaproteobacteria bacterium
GGGTTCCGCTACGACGCGCACCCGATGGGGATGCTGATGGCCTCCGTCGGGGCGCTCTCGACGTTCTATCCCGACGCCAGCAACATCAAGGACCCCGACAACCGGCACATGCAGATCGTCCGGATGATCGCCAAGATGCCGACGCTGGGCGCCTGGTCCTTCCGGCACGCGCAGGGCAAGCCGTACGTCTACCCGGACAACGAGCTGTCCTACACCGCGAACTTCCTGTCGATGCTGTTCAAGATGAGCGAGCCGACCTACCAGGCCGACCCGCGGTTGGTGAAGGCGTTGGAGGTGCTCTTCATCCTGCACGCCGACCACGAGCAGAACGCCTCGACCTCGACCTCCACGAGATGCGCGGGGTCGGCCAGCCGGGAGACGACCACCATCGTCGCGACCGGCCGGACGGCGCCGAACAGATCGCCGTGCGCGCGGCCTACCTCTGGCTGGTGGTCGGCGTCGACGACGTACATCCGCGTCCGGACCACCTGCTCGCGCGTTACGCCGGCGGCGTCGAGCGCGTCGAGCGCGATGCCGA
>JBKHWY010000815.1:0-537 GCA_046566285.1 Gammaproteobacteria bacterium
AGGCCGTGAGCCACCAGGCGAGGACCGCCGAGTGGGGGAGCGCGAGAGCCGAGGGGCTGGGGGAGGACGACATCGGCAGCGACGCTACTCGCTGCTCGGTGCCCGTCGTGTTGGGCCGGGCCCTGGCCGCTGCTGGATAGGGTGAGGATCATGGTCGCCGTCATCGAGTTCGCCGGGGTCACGGTGCGCCGGGGCGCCACGCTGCTGCTCGACGACATCAGCTGGGAGGTCGAGGAGGACGAGCGCTGGGTCGTGCTCGGCCCCAACGGCGCCGGCAAGACCACGCTGCTCCAGGTGGCCGCCGCGCAGCTGCACCCCACGTCCGGGGTCGCGGGCATCCTCGACGAGGTCCTCGGCACGACCGACGTCTTCGAGCTCCGTCCGCGCATCGGCCTGACCAGCGCGGCGCTCGCCGACCGCATCCCGCGCACCGAGCTCGTCAAGGACGTCGTCGTCTCCGCCTCTTACGGCGTCGTCGGTCGCTGGCGCGAGGAGTACGCCGACCTCGACCACGACCGCGCCGCGGAGCTGCTCGCC
>JBKHWY010000816.1:0-536 GCA_046566285.1 Gammaproteobacteria bacterium
ACGGGCGCGAACCGCGGCGGCGCCGCCCAGGCCATCTGCCCGGCCAGCAGTTGCGCGGCCAGCAGCAGCATGGCGCAGAAGCGGATAAGAGACGAAGACATTACCAGTCCTCCCTGACGGCGCGCACCGCATCGCCCGACACCGCCTGCCTGCCGGCCAGCAGCGCGGTCAGCGTGCCCGACAGCGCGTCGACCTGGTGCGCGTTGTGCACCGTGCCGTCGACCAGCTTGGGCTCGTCCTGGCAGAGCAGCCGGTCCAGCCCGAGCAGGCGGGCCTTCAGCCGGTACCAGCGGCGCGGCAGCTCGTAGCGGTCGCGCACCGCGCCGACCAGCGCCTCGACGGACTCGTCGGAGGCCTCGTTGGCGAGGTTGCGCGCCTGCAGCCAGGAGTCGTAGTGGCGCAGGCGGTCGTCGAGCGCCTTGTCGGCCACGTCTGGCCAGTTCTGGCTGAACACACCGTCGAGCAGCGTTTTCGCTCCATTCATATATTCGTCGATGATGGGGTCGGTGCTGTAGACCATCGAGTATTCCAGTTCG
>JBKHWY010000817.1:0-535 GCA_046566285.1 Gammaproteobacteria bacterium
GACCCGGGCCCGCGGACGTCGACGGCGACCGCGGTCACCGAGGTCCGCGCCTACACGATGGACCGGGCGGCGCTGCGCGAGTGGATCGGCAAGCGCCCCGAGATCGCCGAGCAGCTGCTGCGGGTGCTGGCGCGCCGGCTGCGCCGGACGAACAACATGCTCGCGGACCTGATCTTCACGGATGTGCCTGGGCGGGTCGCGAAGGCGCTGCTGCAGCTGGCGCGGCAGTTCGGGTCGCAGGAGTCGGGCCTGCTGCGGGTGACGCACGACCTCACGCAGGAGGAGATCGCGCAGCTCGTCGGGGCGTCGCGGGAGACGGTGAACAAGGCGCTGGCCGACTTCGTGCACCGCGGCTGGATCCAGCTGCAGGGCAAGTCGGTCGTCATCCTCGACGAGGAGCGCCTGCGCCGCCGCGCCCGCTGACGCACCGCGCTTCCCCGATGATCAGGTGACCTGATCGTCCGGGGTCCCACCTCAGCTCGCGGGGTCCTCCCTCACCGTCGACGGCGAGGGAAGACCCCTCGTGATCAGGTCA
>JBKHWY010000818.1:0-535 GCA_046566285.1 Gammaproteobacteria bacterium
TGCTCGTCGCGGACCAGTCGGTCCAGCTCGAGTTCGAGCACGCGTTGGCGCATCGAGTCGACGATGTGATGGTCATGAGTGGCCATCAGCACGGTCGTACCGGTGCGGTTGATCCGCTCCAGCAGCAGCATGATGTCCTGGCTCGTCTCCGGGTCGAGGTTCCCGGTCGGCTCGTCGGCCAGCAGCACCTCGGGATTGGTGACGATCGCGCGTGCGATCGCGACGCGTTGCGCCTCCCCGCCCGAGAGCGTGCCGGCGGGCCGCATGAGCGACAGGTAGTCCAGGCCGACGTCGAGCAGGAACCCGAGCCGCGCCTGGATCTCCTTGAGCACCTGGGCGGCGATCTGCCGCTCGCGCACCCCGAGCTCGAGCCCGTCGAGGAACGCGCGCGCCTGGTTGATCGGCAGGTCGCACACCTCGGCGATCGAGCGGCCGCCGACCTTGACCGCGAGCACCTCGGGCTTGAGGCGCGCACCGCGGCACACGGGGCACGGCACCTCGCGCATGTACGCCTCGTACTTCTCCTTGCTCCACT
>JBKHWY010000819.1:0-534 GCA_046566285.1 Gammaproteobacteria bacterium
TGTCGGCGTCGTAGCGAGCATTCGCCCGGTTGTAGATGATCACCCCGAGGTCGGTGGCGTGACAGACCGCCCGCACATGGTTCTCCAAGCCTTGTTGACCGGCCTCGGACAGGTAGTGCGGCAGCAGCAGGATGCCCGCGGCGCCGGCCCGCTCGGCGGCGCGCGCCAGGTCGACCGCGATGGCGGTGCCGTAGCCGGCTGGGGCGATCACGGGAAGGTCGTCCGAGGTCCCCTGCACCGCGGCGGCGACGACCTGCTCGACCTCCTCCAGGCGCAGAGAGAAGAACTCACCGGTGCCGCCCGCGGCGAACAGCCCAGCCGCCTCGTGCTGCGCGAGCCAGGCGATGTTCGCCCGGTATGCGGCTTCGTCGAACTCCAGGTCGGTATTGAAGTGGGTGACCGGGAAGGACAACAGTCCGGAGCCGAGCTTCTCAGCAACCTCTTGCGGGGTGTAGGCGGACATGGCTGTGACTCTCCTCTGAGTGGGCGGCGGCACTGGTCGTGCTGGTCGTCGGCGTTGCCAGGCAGTGGTCA
>JBKHWY010000820.1:0-534 GCA_046566285.1 Gammaproteobacteria bacterium
GCAGGGTCGGGCGGTCCGGGAGAGACCTTCGACATGCGAATGTCGCGGGCCCGCAGCTCGCCCGCCGACCGGTTCAGTCGGCGAAGGCGCCCCGCGGCACGACGAGCAGGCTGAGCGCGGCGACCAGCGCCGTGCCCGAGCAGATCGCCCACACGATCAGGTAGCCCGACAGGGGGGCGGCGCCGACCTCGGCGCCCTCGACGCGCCCGCCGAGGGTCAGCACGAGCGCCTGCATCCCGTAGCAGATGCCGAGCACGGGAATGCCGAGCTCGAGCAGCTCGGGATCGTCAACCTGGTCGACCTTGTTGAGGAAGACGACCATGGTCGGAACGCCGACCTGCGCCGCGAGCAGGATGTGCTCCTTCGTCTGCGGCATCGGGCCGTCGGCAGCCGACACGACCAGGATCGCGCCGTCCATCTGGGCGGCACCGGTGATCATGTTCTTCACATAGTCGGCGTGACCCGGGCAATCGACGTGCGCATAGTGGCGGTTCGGCGTCTCATATTCGACGTGCGCCGTCGAAATGGTGATGC
>JBKHWY010000821.1:0-534 GCA_046566285.1 Gammaproteobacteria bacterium
GCACCCCGGCGCGGCCGCGGCGGCCGCGGCCCCCGGCGGCGAGATCCGCCACCTCAGCCACACCGCGGCGGGCGGCACCCGCAGCTACGACCTCTACATCCCGACCGGGTACGCCGGCGAGCCGGTGCCGCTGGTCGTGATGCTGCACGGCGGCAAGCAGAACGCGGTCGACTGCGCCGCGGGGACGCGGATGAACGACCTCGCCGAGCAGCACACCTTCCTCGTGGCCTACCCGGAGCAGCCCGGGTCGGCGAACCCCGGCGGCTACTGGAACTGGTTCAACCCCGCCGACCAGCAGGCCGACGCGGGGGAGCCGTCGATCATCGCCGGCATCACCCGGCAGGTCATGGCCGACCACCGGGTGGACGCCGACCGGGTCTACGTGGCCGGACTCTCGGCGGGCGGCGCGATGGCCGCGACCATGGCCGCCACCTATCCGGACCTGGTCGCCGCGGTCGGCGTGCACTCCGGGGTCGCCTACGGGGCCGCGCAGAGCGTCGCCGCCGCCTTCACCGCGATGCGCAACGGCGGCCA
>JBKHWY010000822.1:0-534 GCA_046566285.1 Gammaproteobacteria bacterium
TCCGGTGATCCGCGTACGCCGTCCAGCTCGCGCCGTGCCGCGCGCCGCTCGGCTCGATCACCAGTCCGTCGGCCAGCTCCCGGGTGCTCACCCCGACCTGGTTCAGCTCGCGGGCCAGCGCGGCGCCGAGCGCCTCCGTCTCGGCGGCCGAGGAGGTCTGCTCAGCGACCGGCGGCATCGGCGGTACGCCGCCGCAGCCCCAGGCCTGCGAGCAGCAGCGCGCCGCCGCCGAGCGCTGTGATCGCGGCGTCGGTGCCGGTGCGGGGCAGCGCGGGTGCCGAGGTCGCGGAGGTCGCCGCCGGGGCGGCGGGCGGGCCGACCGACACCATCACCCGCATCGTCGCCGACAACATGGGCCGGCACCTCGGCCAGCCCGTGGTGGTGGAGAGCATCGGCGGCGCCACCGTCGGACCGCAGCGCCTGGCCCAGTCCCGGCCGGACGGCTACACGCTGATGATCAACAACATCGGCATGGCCGCCAGCGCCACGCTGAACCGCCGCCTGCCCTATGAGGTGCTGGGCAGCTTCGCGCCG
>JBKHWY010000823.1:0-532 GCA_046566285.1 Gammaproteobacteria bacterium
ACCAGACCTGCGCGGCCGAGAAGCGCCGCCGCCGCAAGAAGAACACGGCCACGCACACGGAATTCCCCGACCCGGCCCGCCGCGTCGTCATCAACGACGCCGTCTGCGAAGGCTGCGGCGACTGCGGCGTGCAATCGAACTGCCTGTCGATCCTGCCGCTGGAAACGGAGCTGGGCCGCAAGCGCCAGATCGACCAGTCGAGCTGCAACAAGGATTATTCCTGCGTGAAGGGCTTCTGCCCGAGCTTCGTCACGGTCGAAGGCGGCCAGATGAAGAGCGCGAAGAAGGCCGCGCCGGAACGGCCCGATCCGTTCAAGCTGCCGGCCATCCCCGAGCCGGCGCTGCCGCTCGCCGAGACGCCGTGGGGCATCGTCGTCGCCGGCGTCGGCGGCACCGGCGTCGTCACGGTCGGCGCCCTGCTCGGCATGGCGGCCCACCTCGAGCGCAAGGGCGTGACGGTGCTCGACATGACCGGGCTGGCGCAGAAAGGCGGCGCCGTGATCAGCCATGTGCAGATCGCCCCGGCGCCCGA
>JBKHWY010000824.1:0-531 GCA_046566285.1 Gammaproteobacteria bacterium
CGGCGGAGATGTCGCCCATCTGCGGCATCTTCAGCTGGCCCAGCTGCTGGTAGCGCGGCCACTCGTCCTTGGCCGGGAACATGCCGTGGTCGAAGTCGAGCCCGCTCTCGTACTGCGTCCCCGGGGCGATGTGGAACGGCCCCATCTCCGCGGTGGTGTCGACCGCCGTCAGGTTGAACGCCAACGAGGTCAGCCGGTGGTCCTCGTAGGTCTCCGGCGGCGACGGGAAGTCGCGGTGCCAGGGCTGGTTCTGGGCCCCGGCGAACGGGACGTCGAAGCCGACCTCGACGACCTCGTAGTCCGGCCCGAGCACCTGCTCGCACACGCTGGTCACCCACGGGTGGCTGACCAGGTCGACGAACCCCCGGATGCGCTCGGGATGCACGGCGAAGTAGTACCGCTGCGGGCCGCGCCCGATGGTGCCGTCGGGATAGCTGCGGGCGAAGGCGAACGCCGCCTCGAAGTCCTCGTGCAGCGCATCGGCCCAGGACGGGGAGAACAGGCCCGGCAACCCCACCACGCCGTCGCGGT
>JBKHWY010000825.1:0-531 GCA_046566285.1 Gammaproteobacteria bacterium
CATGAGGTGCTCCCGCGTGACCACGTCCCCGCGGACACCGTCCAGTTCGGCCAGCACGTCGAACTCCTTGGCGGTGACCGGCAGGACCGTGTCCGCCACGAAGGCCTGCCGGGACCGCGGGTCCACCCGCAGCCCCGGGGCAGTCTGCGGCTGCGGCACGGGAGCGGTGGACGGGCCGTTCTGCCGGCGCAGCAGCGCCCGGACGCGGGCCAGCAGCTCGGCCAGGCGGAAGGGCTTGCCCACGTAGTCGTCGGCGCCGGCGTCGAGCCCGACGACGAAGTCGACCTCGTCGGTGCGCGCGGTGAGCATGAGGACGGGGAGGTCCGGGAAGTCCGGCCGCAGCCTCCGGCAGACCTCCAGGCCGTCCATCCGGGGCAGCCCGAGGTCGAGCACCAGCAGGTCGACGTGACCGCCGCGGACGCGCTCGAGCGTGTCCACCCCGTCGCCCTGGACCTCGACGGAGTAGCCCTCGCGCTCGAGCGCGCGGGAGAGCGGCTCGGCGATCGCCGGGTCGTCCTCTGCCAGCAGGAC
>JBKHWY010000826.1:0-530 GCA_046566285.1 Gammaproteobacteria bacterium
TGGGTCAGGAGGGTCACGCCATCCATCCCTGGCATGGCGCTGTCGGTCAGCAGGAAGCCGTATGGGGCGCTTGTGTGCGCGGCGCGCAGGCGCGCGAGCGCGTCCTCGCCGCCGCTGGCGGTGTCGGCGGCCCAGCCGAGCGCGCGGCATTGCGCGGCCAGCGCATGGCGCACTACCGGATGGTCGTCCACCACCAGGATGCGGCGCGCGGGACCGTCCGGCAGGGCCGGGGCCTGGCTGTCGCCGGCGGCGCCCAGGCGCACGTGCACGGTGAATTCCGCGCCCTGCCCAGGCTCGCTGCGCACGCGGATGCTGCCGCCCATCAGGTGCACCAGGCGCCGGCAGATGGCCAGCCCCAGGCCGGTGCCGCCGAAGCGCCGGCTGGTGGACGAGTCGCCTTGCGAGAACGCTTCGAACATGCGCGCCTGCTGGGCGGCCGAGATGCCGATGCCGGTATCGCGCACCGCAAACGCCAATTCGACTTCGTCGTCCTGGCGCGCAACCAGGCGCACCGTCAGCACCACTTCGCC
>JBKHWY010000827.1:0-530 GCA_046566285.1 Gammaproteobacteria bacterium
GTGCGCGAAGCTAAGGCGCTCGTACGCGACATTGCCGGCCAGAGCGTCACCGACGCGCTGGTGGCCGACACGGCGCACCGCATCGCGGGCATCCGCGCGTCCGCCGAAGGGCGCGAAGGCGTCGCGTCGTTCCTCGAGAAGCGCAAGCCCGACTTCCGCGGCGCCCGACGTCGCCACGACGCGTGAGAAGGACCACGGACGTGACCCGCTCCTACCGAGACCTGCACCCCACCTTCACCGACCGGACCCCGTGGGCGCTGCCCACCGTGCTCCGGCACCACGCCGCGGAACGGCCCGACGCCGTGTGGCTCGACTGCCCCGAGGAGGGGCGGACGTGGACCTTTGCCGAGATGCTCGCCGCCGGCGAGCGCGTCGACGTCGGCATCGGACAGGTACGTGCAGTGGTCGACACTGGCTGCGCCGAGCTCGACGGCCAGCTGGACGCCCGGCCCGGGGCCCAGCTGGTTGCCGTGCACCCGCAGCCCGAGTCCGGCGTCGCGTCCGGCCTGCAGCACGGCGCGGGACTCGTC
>JBKHWY010000828.1:0-530 GCA_046566285.1 Gammaproteobacteria bacterium
TCGCCGGCGGGCTCGGCGGCTGGGCCGTCGGCGCGCCGTCCTGGTTCAGGTTTTGTACCTGCGCCGCGATCACGCCCGACATGTCGGCGCTGACTTCCACGCTGCTGAAGTAGCCGGTGTCCTGCAGGCGGCCCTGCAGCGCCTGCAGCGCGGCCTCGTTGTATTCGTCGCCGGGGCGGATCGTGTTCAGGTTCGTGATCACGCTGGCCGGATAGCGCTTCAGGCCCTCGATCTGGAGGCCGGCGAAGTGCGCGTCCGGGCCGCTGTCGATGACGATCTTCAGCAGCGCGCGGTGCGTGTCCGGATCGACGGTGGCGGACGAGTCGAGCAGCTGCGCGCGCGGAAAGCGCGACTGGGCGATCTGGCGCACGATGCCGCGCTTGGCCGCTTCCCAGTCCGCCGTGCGGAAGCGCGCGCCGACGGGCAGCGTCCAGCGGTTGCGCAGCGCGGCCGCGTCGACCGGGGCGCTGCCCTTGTCGAACGGGACGAAGCCGCGCAGTTCGAGGTCGACGTCACCGACGACGACCGGA
>JBKHWY010000829.1:0-526 GCA_046566285.1 Gammaproteobacteria bacterium
ATGCCACCAGCCTGTCGGACAACAAGATCCGCGCGATCGCCGAGGATGGCCAGGGCAAGCTGTGGCTGGCCACGCACAATGGCTTGAACCGCTATGACCCGGAAAGCGGCGAAGCGACCGTGTACCGCCACGTGCCCGGCCAGCCCAACAGCCTGGCCGGCACCACCGCCACCGCGCTGGCACGCGACGCCGCCGGCATGCTGTGGATCGGCACCCCGGCCGGCATCAGCCGTTTTGATCCGGCCAGCGGGCGCTTCGCCAACCGGGTGTTCGCCGACGGCGACCCTGACAGCAACAGCATCCGCGGCATCCTGCCCGACAGCGCCGGCATGCTGTGGATCGCGTCGCGCGGCGGCCTGCACCGGCTCGATCCCGCCACGGGTAAAAGCACCACCTATCGCCACGATCCGCATGAACCAGGCAGCCTGGCCGATAACGTGGTGCGCCCGCTGCTGGAAGACCGCCATGGCCGCCTGTGGATCGGCACTTTCAATGGCCTCGACTTGTTCGACCGCGAGAGCGGGCG
>JBKHWY010000830.1:0-526 GCA_046566285.1 Gammaproteobacteria bacterium
GAAGAGCCGGCGCGCGATCTCCGGCCCGCTGAGCTCGGTGGCCAGCAGGCGCAGCACCTCGCGCTCGCGCTCGCTGAGCTCGTCCTCGGCGGCGCGCAGGACCGCCAGCAGCTCGCGTGAGGTGGCCGGCTCGTCGGTGGCCGACAGGGTCGGCAGGGCCGCCAGCGCGGCGTCGAGGTCGGCGATCGCCGACGTCGCGGTGGTGCCGCACGACGACGCGGGCGCGGTCGACACGGTGCTCGCCACCCGCACGCCGGAGCGGGCGCTGGTGGTGGTGGAGAGCGTCGACAGCGTCGGCGGCGGCGTCGCCCCGCTGCGCGCGCTGCACGCCGTCTGCCGGGCGCGAGGCGCGCTGCTGGTCGTGGACGAGGCGGACGCGCTGCGCACCGCGGCCGAGCGGTCGGCGCTGTGGCGCGCGCTGGCCTGGCTGACCGAGAACTACGCCGACGCCGAGGGCCGGCCGCTCACCGTCGTGGCGAGCTGTCACGACCCGGCCGAGGCGGTGGCCACCGTGCCGCCGGACCGG
>JBKHWY010000831.1:0-525 GCA_046566285.1 Gammaproteobacteria bacterium
GAGCGAGGCGGTGACCCGCGGGACGTCGTACGGCGCCCCGACGCCGGCCGAGGTGGAGCTCGCCGCGGCCCTGGTGGACCGGGCCCCGGTCGACCAGGTGCGGCTGGTGTCCTCCGGCACCGAGGCGACGATGTCGGCGATCCGGCTGGCGCGCGGCGCGAGGGGCCGCGACCTCGTGGTGAAGTTCAGCGGCTGCTACCACGGCCACGTCGACGCGCTGCTGGCCGAGGCCGGCTCCGGCGTCGCGACCCTCGGCCTGCCCGACACCCCCGGCGTGACGACCGGCGCCGCCGCCGACACCGTCGTCCTCCCGTACAACGACGTCGCCGCCGTCGAGGCGGTGTTCGCCGAGCTCCGCGCCGAGGGTCGTGCGCTGCTGGTCGCCACGCACGACGTCGCGCTCGCGCGCCGCTACGACGACGTGCTCTGCGTGCACCGCGAGCAGTGCGCCTTCGGGCCGCCGGACGAGGTCCTGACCCCGGACGTGCTGCAGCGGACGTACGGCGCGGAGCTCGTCCTGCTCGG
>JBKHWY010000832.1:0-524 GCA_046566285.1 Gammaproteobacteria bacterium
GGGACGACGCAAGTCCCGTGTACCTAGCAGGAGTCAGCGCGGCCAGTCTCGCCTCGACGTCCGCAGGCAGCCCCAGCCCGGCGATGAACTCCCGCATGCGGTCACCGTCCACCCGCCGGCCGCGAGTCAGGTCCTTCAGGCGCTCGTAGGGGTTCTCCATCCCGGGCACACCGGCGACGTCGGCCGCCCTCATCGCGGACTGGACCGCCTCCCCGAGCACCTCCCAGTTCGCGTCGAGGTCGCGTTCCATCGTCGCCGGGTCGACATCCAGCCCCGCGAGGCCGCGTGACGCGTTGTCGACCGCGAGCAGGGAGTGGCCGAACGCCGTCCCGATGTTGCGCTGCATCGACGAGTCGGTGAGGTCCCGTTGCAGGCGGCTCGTGACGAGAGTCGAGGCCAGCACGTCGAGCAGCGCGCACGAGACCTCGAGGTTGGCCTCCGCGTTCTCGAACCGGATCGGGTTGACCTTGTGCGGCATCGTCGACGAGCCAACCTCGCCTTCCTTCATCCGCTGGCGGAAATAC
>JBKHWY010000833.1:0-524 GCA_046566285.1 Gammaproteobacteria bacterium
ATACATCCATGCCCCGTCCCCTCGCCATCGTCACCGGCGCGTCCTCCGGCATCGGCTACGAGCTCGCGAAGGTCTTCGCCCAGCACGGCTACGACCTGCTCGTGGTCGCCGAGGATGACGGGATCGAGGAGGCGGCCGCGACGCTGCGCGCGATCGGGCCGCGGGTCGAGCACCTGCAGGCCGACCTCGCCGACCCCGACGGGGTGGAGGAGCTGGTCGACCGCATCGAGGGGGGCGGGCGGCCGCTCGACGCGATCGCGATCAACGCCGGCGTCGGCGTGGGCGGCGCTCGACCGGCCGCTCCTCCTCCTCTGGGCCGCCGGCTCGCTCGTCGCGCTCGGCCGGCTCGCCGCCGCGCGCCGCCGGCTCCTCCTCGACGCGCGCGCGGCCGCGCTCCCACACGCGCCCCGGTCCGCCGCCGTCGCCGAGCGGCTCGACGCGCTCGTGGCGGCCCAGCCCGGCCGGCGCCTCCGGCTCGGGGCGGCCGTCGTCTGGCGCGAGCGGGACGCGCTCCGGTTCGACCC
>JBKHWY010000834.1:0-523 GCA_046566285.1 Gammaproteobacteria bacterium
CGTCAATGCCGCCGACGGACGCAAGACGGGCTTCGTGAACGACCGCCGCGCCTCGGCCGAGGTGCTGCGCGCGATCTCGGACACGCTGGTCGAGCTGCACGGCCAGCAGGACGACCGCGGGCTGCTGAACCCGCGCGGCCACCGGCTGCTGCTGGACGCCTTCGCGGGCCTCGACGTCACGGCCCTGCGCGCCGCCTGGGCCGCCCGGCGCGACGCGGCAGCGGCGCTGGCTGCCGCCGAGGCCGAGGTCGCGCGGGCGAAGGCCGACGAGGATTTCCTGCGCCACGCGGTTGCCGAACTCGATGAGCCCGTGGTGCGCGAATTCCGGGCGGGTGACGAACGAGCCGTCGCCGCACTGGGGCCACGTCGGGCATCCCAAGCCGCTGCCGGTCAGCCGCACGGCGCCGCCGGTCACGACGATGAGCGCGAGCAGCACCACCGCCGCCCGTGTGAGCAGGCGGAACGTCGGCAGCGACACCCGGATCATCGAGTCGATGATATGGCCAGGAGCGTCACAACGGCT
>JBKHWY010000835.1:0-523 GCA_046566285.1 Gammaproteobacteria bacterium
GACGAGCTCGGGCGCGAGCTCCTCGGGTACGCCGACGTCGGCGATCTGCGCGACCCGGTGCAGCAGGGTGCTGATCCGGTGTCGGTCGGCGCGCAGGGACTCCTCCGCGGCGCGCCGTTCGCCGGCCAGCCAGTCCTCGGCGCGGGCGAAGCGGCCCACGTCGAAGAGGGTCCGCAGCAGCCGGGCGCGATCCTCGGGCTCGGCGCGCAGGAAGCGGGCGAAGTCGCCCTGCGGCAGCACCACGCAGGCCGTGAAGTGCTCGAACGAGAGCCCGAGCAGCTTCTCGACGGCCTTGGTCACCCCGGAGTCGGCTGCCAGCGGCTCGGTGTCGCCGTCGAGGTCGGCGCGGTCGAGCGGCTCGAGCATGAGCTCGCCGCTGCCCAGGGACTGCGCGTTGACCTTGCCGGTGTCGAGGTCGCGGATGTAGGCCACTCCCCCGGACATGCCAGCGCCGAGGTTGCGCCCGGTCGATCCGAGGATCACCGCGACGCCACCCGTCATGTACTCGAGTGCATGGTCGCCG
>JBKHWY010000836.1:0-523 GCA_046566285.1 Gammaproteobacteria bacterium
CCTCGGCGTCCATCCGGGCCAGCGCGGTGCGCTCGTTGCGGTCCGCATTGATGAGGGACCGCACGGCGAGCGTGAACAGGAACGCGACGCCGATCGGCGGGGCGAGGGCGGCGGCGGCCAGCGCGGCGGCGCCCGCGTTGACCCCGTCGAGCAGCACGGGGACCCCGGCCGCGGCGCCGCCGGGCCCGGGTGGCCGGAACGCTCTGCGCCGCGGCCGCCGTGCTGGCCCTCGGTCTCGGCGCCGTCGCGTGGTGGGGTACGCCGACGGCGCAGCGTGGCCAGCAGCCCGCCGAGCAGCCCCGTTCCTCCTCGCCCTCCCCAGCCAGCGTCAGCCGCGCGGCCTCCGCCTGAAGCCGCGCCAGCGTCTCCGCCGCCTCGCGCGACAGCCCCGCCTCCCGCGCCTCGTCGCGCGCCACCTCCCGGGCCGCCGCCTCCAGCTCCTGGAGCCGCTGCGCCGCCCGCCGCGCCTCCCGCGCGCCCTCCTCGCCCAGCGCCTTCAGCCGCGCGACCGCCTCCGCCGCCT
>JBKHWY010000837.1:0-522 GCA_046566285.1 Gammaproteobacteria bacterium
AGTGGGTGGACCTTGCCTGAGCTCGACTTCGCCGCCCTGCGCCGGTACCCGGACATCGAGGCGGAGAATCTCTTCGCGCACGACGCCGCCGACCGCCTGCTGCTCGACACCGCCGCCGAAGCGCTGGCCGGCTGCGCGCCGGGACGGCTGGCCGTGGTCGGGGACGACTATGGTGCGCTGGCTCTCGGCGCGGCCGCCGGGCACGGCGGCCCGGGCGCCCCGTGGCAGCCCGCGGGAGGCCCGGGAGAGCCGCCGCGCCGCCGCCGCGCCGGGCTCGCCGTCGGCGCGCTCGCCGCGGCCGACGAGGGCGAGCTGATGGCGGCGTGGGCGGGTCTCGGCTATTATGCCCGCGCGCGCAATCTGATCGCCTGCGCGCGCGTCGTCGTCGCCCAGCATGACGGGCGTTTTCCGAACGACGAGGCGGGGCTGCGCGCGCTGCCGGGGATCGGCCGCTACACCGCCGCTGCGATCGCCGCGATCGCTTTCGGTCGGCGCGCCGTGGTGGTCGACGCCAATGTCGAG
>JBKHWY010000838.1:0-521 GCA_046566285.1 Gammaproteobacteria bacterium
GGGGGCGCACGACGGCTACGGGACCGGCCAGGTGCGTACGACGGCGGCCCAGCCAGCCCAGGACGTCTCCGGCCGGCATGGGCCGGGCCAGGCCGAAGCCCTGCAGCAGATCGCAACCCATGTCGGTGACGAGCCGGGTGGCCAGCTCGCTCTCCACCCCTTCGGCGACGACCCGCAGACCCAGCTCGTGGGCGAGCGCCACCGTGGCGCGCACGATCGTCGCGTCACCCGCCTCCTTCTCGAGCCGGAACACGAACGACTGGTCGATCTTCACCTCGTCGACCGGAAGCCGGTCCAGGTAGGCCAGGCTCGAGTAGCCGGTGCCGAAGTCGTCGATGCTGAGCTCGACACCCAGATCGGCGAGCGACTGCATCACCTCGAGCGCCTTCTCCGGGTCCCCGAGGGCGTCGCTCTCGACGATCTCGAGCACCACCGCCTCGGCCGGGACACCGTAGTGCTCGAGCGCGATCGCGACCCGGTCCGCCAACGTCGGGTCGACGATATCGTCCGGTGTCACGTTC
>JBKHWY010000839.1:0-521 GCA_046566285.1 Gammaproteobacteria bacterium
GGCACGATCACCGCTGCCCGGGCGGCGGTCGGGGGGTCACGGGACGTGTTCGACCTCCTCGTCGCACTCACCGAGGCCGACGCCAGCGCGGCCGGGCCCCAGGCGTGGACCGACTGGCGCGCGACGCTGCTGCGCCAGCTCGAGACGGCGGTCCTGGCGGGCTGGGAGGAGGGCACGGTCCCGCCGGCGGCCCAGACCGTGACCGTCGACGAGGCCGACCTCGACCGGCGGTGCGGGCCGCCCGGCGGGCGTACGAGGGACCCTGGTCGGCCCTCAGCGGGGCCGAGCGCGGCAAGTTCTTGTTCCGGATCGCCCGCGGGATCGCCGAGCGGTCCCGGGAGCTGGCCGTGGTCGAGACCCTGGACAACGGCAAGCCGATCCGGGAGTCCCGCGACGTGGACGTGCCGCTCGCCGCCCAGTGGTTCTTCTACTACGCCGGCTGGGCCGACAAGCTGGAGCACGCCGGGCTGTCGTCGCCGGGCGGCGCTCCGCAGCCGCTTGGGGTGGCCGGGCAGGTGATC
>JBKHWY010000840.1:0-520 GCA_046566285.1 Gammaproteobacteria bacterium
TAGAGGCTCTCCTGCGCCACCCCCTCGCGCTCGCGCTCGAGGAAATCGGCGACCGCCTCGCGGAAGCCTTCGTCGGCGATCCAGTGGGCCGACCAGGTCCGCACCGGCTCGTACCCGCGCGCCAGCTTGTGCCCGCCTTGCGCGCCCGCCTCGACCCGAGCGAGCCCGCGCGCGATCGCCGCGTCGAGCGCCTTCAGCATCGCCGGCGGCGGTGACACGCTGGCGGCGATCGCCAAGTACGGCATCGAGCAGGACGTGGGCTACATCTCCACCGGCGGCGGCGCCTTCCTCGAAGTGCTGGAGGGCAAGACGCTGCCCGCGTTCGAGATCCTGGCCAAGCGCGCGGCGGGCTGATCGCCACCGGTGTGCTGGGCCTGCTCGGCGTGTGGGGCGTGGGCCTGCTGGGCCGGCGCCTGGCTGGAACCTGGGTTGGGTTGCTGGGCATGCTGTTTCTGACGCTGAACGGCGTGCAGGTCTGGTTCAGCCGCTATTCGACCTCCGAGGCCTGCGCGCAGTTCCT
>JBKHWY010000841.1:0-520 GCA_046566285.1 Gammaproteobacteria bacterium
GCTCAACATCAACATGCTGTTCGTGATCGGCGGCGACGGATCGATGCGCGGGGCGATGGAGATCGTCCGCGTGATCACCGAGCGGGGCCTGCGGATCGCCGTGGTCGGCATCCCCAAGACGATCGACAACGACATCCCGCTGATCGACCAGAGCTTCGGTTTCCAGACCGCGTTCAGCCTCGCCAGCGACGCCATCCGCGCGGCGCGGGTGGAGGCGAAGTCGACGGCGAACGGCGTCGGGCTCGTGCGGCTGATGGGCCGGCACTCGGGCTTCATCGCCTGCTACGCGGCGCTCGCCCGCAGCGACGCGGACGTCGTGCTCATCCCGGAGGTGCCCTTCTCCCTCGACGGCCCGCACGGGCTGCTCGAGCACGTGCGCCAGCGCGTGGCCGACCTGCAGGCGGCGGGCGTCCCGCTCGCCGGCGTGTGGCTCCAGGACTGGGTGGGACAGCGGATCACGTCGTTCGGGTCGCGGCTCCTGTGGAACTGGACGCTGAACACCGCGCGCTACCCCGGGTGG
>JBKHWY010000842.1:0-253 GCA_046566285.1 Gammaproteobacteria bacterium
TAATGAGAATCATTATCATTCACATTTGTATTCTGTCGGAACTCGTCAGTCTTTGCAAGCGCTTTTGGCCAAAAACCCCTCCGGTCAAATAGAAATCATTCGCATTTGCGTTTATGATGCTAATATCCAACGGTAGACTTCCCGTCTGCCCACTTTGAAGGCCAGCCCATGACTCTCGCCCCCACCCTGATGACACTCGACGCGCTTGCCGTGGGCCAGAGCGCCACCGTGATTCACATGGCGCCGGGCGCAT
>JBKHWY010000842.1:263-519 GCA_046566285.1 Gammaproteobacteria bacterium
TGCTCAAGCGCGCCGCGCTGGGCGGCGACCCGCTGGCCGTCAAGGTCGGCCACTCCACCTTCGCACTGCGCCGCTTCGAGGCCTCGCTGGTGTCGGTCAAGCCGGAGTGACGGAGTCAGAATGAGTGCTGTTGAAGCGCAGGTAGGGACGGCGGCCCGTACGCCGGTTCGCACGCCCTTGATCGCCCTGCTGGGCAATCCGAACTGCGGCAAGACGGCGCTGTTCAACTGCCTGACCGGCGCGCGCCAGAAGGTCG
>JBKHWY010000843.1:0-519 GCA_046566285.1 Gammaproteobacteria bacterium
AGATCGAGGCCGGCCGGGTGGACGTCGAGCCGGCGCCGGTGGACCTCGCGGAGGTGCGCCAGTTCGTCGAGCGCGCGTTCGCGCCGCAGGCCGAGCACAAGGGCCTCACGCTGCGCGTGGAGGCCGCGGAGGACCTGCCCGACGAGATCGTCACCGACGGGCGGCGGCTGCAGCAGATCCTGCGCAACCTGCTGTCGAACGCCATGAAGTTCACCGCGCACGGCAGCGTCGCGCTGACGATGGAACCGGCTCCGCGCGGCCTGCACGGCCGGCCGGACGACGACCGGCCGATGGTGTCGTTCACCGTCCGCGACACCGGGATCGGCATCGCCCCGGACAAGCTCGCGATGATCTTCGAGGCGTTCCAGCAGGCGGACGGCACCACCAGCCGCAAGTACGGCGGCACCGGCCTGGGCCTGTCGATCAGCCGCGAGCTGGCCCGGCTGCTGGGCGGGGCGATCACGGTGTCGTCGCGTCCGGGGGCGGGGTCGGAGTTCACGCTGTACCTGCCCGACACCC
>JBKHWY010000844.1:0-519 GCA_046566285.1 Gammaproteobacteria bacterium
GACGCGGTGCCCTTCTTCGGCGTCGTCGACGACTTGGTACTGATCCCGCTGGCGATCCGCTTCCTGCTGCGCCGTCTGCCGGCCTCGCTGCGCGCCGACATCGGCCACGTCGAGACCCGCTGAGCGCCGATCAGGGCGCTGCCGTGCGCTCGCGCAGCGCCTGCACGAAGCGGTACATGAACTGCTCGGCCGAGAGATACAGCACCCGCGCCTCGGGCTGGCGGATCTGCAGCTCGCGCGCGATGGCGTGCATCAGGTGCGTCTTGCCCAGGCCCACGCCGCCGTAGATGAACAGCGGGTTGAAGGTGACCGCCCCGCCCTCGGCCACGCGGCGGGCGGCGGCATGGGCCAGGACCCAGTGCAGCAGCATCAGCAGCGTGGTGGCGGCCAGGGTTCCAAAGAGCGGGGCGCCGCCGGTCAGGGCACGGCTCAGATTGGAGCCGATAATGATGGAGACGATGATGTCCAGCGCCGCCCATTTGCCGAAGACGCGCCTGCCGGCGACGCGGACGAGGATCA
>JBKHWY010000845.1:0-519 GCA_046566285.1 Gammaproteobacteria bacterium
ACCGGCGGTGCAGCATGAGCTGGTTGCCGTCGGGGTCCTCGAAGATCGCCATGTGGCAGACGCCGGTGTCGAACGAGTCGCCGAGGAACTGCACGCCCTTGGCCTCGAGCGCCGCGCGCATCTCGCCGACGTCGTCGGCGCGCAGCGGCCGTTCCGCGGGCCCGGCCGGCTGCCCGGGCAGGCCCGCCACGTGCAGGCGCAGCAGCCCACGGCGCAGCCGGCGCAGGCGCAGCGGGTCGGCCGAGCCGAGCGGGGAGGTCAGCAGGGCCGTCGCGGCGTCGGCGTCGAGCGCGTCCGGGTCGGCGGGCTGCTCGTCGGGACGCTGCTGACCGCGGTCGCCACGGCCTCGGCCGGCCCGGTCGCGTTCGTCGCGCTGGCCGCGCCGCAGATCGGCCGCCGGCTGACGCGCGCGACCGGCCCGGGCGTCGTGATCGTCGCGCTGACCGGCTCGGCGCTGCTGCTGGCCTCCGACGTCCTGGCCCAGCGCCTGTTCCCGTCCACCCCGCTGCCCGTCGGCGT
>JBKHWY010000846.1:0-519 GCA_046566285.1 Gammaproteobacteria bacterium
GTCTACGTGACGAGCGTCTCCCGCGGCGCGAAGGGCCCGTCCATCACGGTGTCCCGCACGCACCCGGCGCTCGTCCGCCGGCTGTTCGCACTCGAGGTGCCCGAGATCGCGTCGGGGCTCGTCGAGATCACCTCGATGGCGCGCGAGGCCGGCCACCGCTCCAAGGTCGCCGTCCGCGCGACGCAGCCCGGCATCAACGCCAAGGGCGCCGCGATCGGCGAGCTCGGCGCCCGCGGACGCGCGAGCGCGGGCGTCGCCGCGCAGCTCGACCCCGCGATCGCGCAGCGCGGCGAGCGCGCCCGGCAGGGCGGGTGCCGACGCGCCGGCCGCCTCGGGCTCGCCGTCGGGTTCGGTCGGCGCCGGGCGGGTCGCCAGGACGTACGCCCCGGCCCCGAGCGCCGCGGCGAGCGTCCAGAGCGGCAGCCGGGGCAGGCCGGTGAACGACAGCAGGACCAGGAACCCCGCCGCCACCCCGAGCACTTCGGGACGCCCGAACAGCTGCCCGGTCACGTCGCGCCC
>JBKHWY010000847.1:0-518 GCA_046566285.1 Gammaproteobacteria bacterium
GCCCCGCCGCAACGGGCCGGATCGGCCTCCGCGGTGTCCGAGACCGCCTACGAGGTCGGGGCGGTGCTCGGCACCGCCGTGCTGGGCAGCGTGTTCGCGGCGGTGTACGCGCGGGCCCTGGACGTGCCGTCGAGCGTCGGGCCGGTCTTCGCCACGGAGGCTCGGGAGACCCTGGGTGGAGCCGTCGCGTTGGCCGGCCGGATCGGCGGCGTCGAGGGGCAGCGGCTGCTCGACGCCGCGACGGCCGCCTTCGCGCACGGGTCGGCCGTGGCGTCGACGGTCGCGGTGGTGGCTCTGGCCGGGGTCGCGGCCACGGTCGTCGTCGGCCTGCGCCGGCGCCTCGGTCACCTGGACCTCGGACGGGTCGTCCGCCTGCACGTGCGCGCCGGGCTGGCGGCGGCGGTCGCGGGCGGCGCCGGGTGGGCGCTCGTCCTCGCGGTCGGTGCCCTGCCCGACGACGCCGCGGACGTCACAGTCGTCGCTGGGATGCTCCGCGCCGGCCTGCTGTGCGCGGGCGT
>JBKHWY010000848.1:0-517 GCA_046566285.1 Gammaproteobacteria bacterium
GAGATCGTGCTGATCGACCACCGCGACGAGACGCTGGCGACCCTGTCCCGGCTGCACGAGATGGGCGTGCGCCTCGCCATCGACGACTTCGGCACCGGCTACTCGTCGCTGAGCTACCTGCACCGCTTCCCGGTCGACGTGCTCAAGATCGACCGCAGCTTCGTGGAGCGGCTGGCCAACGGCGGCGACGGATCGCTGGTGAGCACCATCCTCCGCCTGGGGCAGAGCCTGCAGCTCGAGACCGTCGCCGAGGGCATCGAGCGGCCGCAGGAGATGCTGATGCTGCGGCGTCAGGGCTGCACGACGGGGCAGGGCTACCACTTCTCTCCACCGGTGCCGGCCGACGAGGTCGCGGTGATGCTGCTCGAGCAGCAGGACCGGTCGCTCGACCCCGCGGCCCGCACGCCGGCCTGAGGCCCGTGCCGGCCGGTAGCGCCTCGGTCACCTGGCCTCCGACCTGCAGCTTTGACCGATCCAATAGCCCTCCGGGCCGCTTGTGACTACATTCACCAGCACT
>JBKHWY010000849.1:0-517 GCA_046566285.1 Gammaproteobacteria bacterium
AAGCCGGCGCCGCGGTAGGCCTGCTCCTCCTGGCGCCCGCCGGCGTCGCCCGACGGTCCCGTGCTGGGCACCGTCCCCTGGCCGGCACGGCGCTGCGGCCCGAGGTAGCGGCGGACGAGGTCGGCGACCTCCCGGCGCGGCGGCCGCGGGTGCGGGGACGGTGGTGGTCATGGCCTCATCGTGGCCCGCGGCGGCTTCCCGCCGCATGAGTACGACGACTCAACCCGGGCGGGACGCTCGCCCCGTCATCCGGTTGGACCCGCCGGCCGGCGCGCCCCTAGCCTCGCCCGCATGCCCTCGGTCCTGCTCGCGACGTTTTCCCTGTGTCCCGACGGCGAACCCGGGGGCGACCTGCTCGGTCCCCTGGCCGAGCGCGGCGTGGACCTGTCCGCCGCCACCCCCGCCGGCTGACCGGCACACCACCCACCGCAGGACCCCCGAGGAGGAGATCGTGCGAATGCCCGCATCCCGATCCGCACCGGCCGCGCTCCGGTCGCGCGCCGACGTCGGCCCGGCC
>JBKHWY010000850.1:0-517 GCA_046566285.1 Gammaproteobacteria bacterium
AGGTGCCGCCCGGATGGTGGACGTGTCGGGCAAGGACGTGACGACTCGCGTGGCGGTGGCCGAAGGGCGAGTTCTTGTCACGCCGACAGTGATCGCGTTGCTGCGCGGTGACGGGGTGCCGAAGGGGGACGCCCTCGGCGTGGCCCGGGTCGCCGGGATCATGGGGGCGAAGCGGACGCCGGACCTGGTGCCGCTGTGCCACCCGCTGGCGATCAGCGGGGTCACCGTCGACCTCGAGGTGTCCGACTCGGCCGTCGAGATCACCGCGACCGTCCGGACGACCGACCGGACCGGCGTGGAGATGGAGGCGCTGACGGCCGTGTCGGTCGCCGCGCTGACCGTGGTCGACATGGTCAAGGCGGTGGACAAGGCCGCCACGATCACCGACGTCCGGGTCACCGGCGACACCCAGCACGCGAGCGTCTTCTACACCGTCCTCGGCGAGGAGGAGCAGGTCGAGGGGTCGGCCGCGGCGCTGGAGTCGGCGAAGGGGCTCATCCGCTCCGAGGTCGGCAGG
>JBKHWY010000851.1:0-517 GCA_046566285.1 Gammaproteobacteria bacterium
CGCCTCCGACGAAGAGGCGATCGCCCTCGGCCTCGGCCGCACCGGCTCCGTCGTCTCCGCCGCCGCCGTCCTCCTCGCCATCGCCCTCGGCGCCTTCGTCACCTCCGGCATGGTCTTCCTCAAAGAGCTCGGCCTGGGCGCCGGCATGGCCGTCCTCCTCGACGCCTTCGTCGTCCGCAAGCAGGGGAAGGCCCACGGGCTGCAGCGGCGCATCGAGGGCCCGGACGTCGCCGGCCGGGCGGTGCTCGCGGTCGAGGACACCTCGACGACCGGCAGCAGCGTGCTGCAGGCGGTCGAGGCGCTGCAGGAGGCCGGCGCCGAGGTGGTCGCGGTCGCGGTGATCGTCGACCGGGGAGCCCGGGCCGCCGTCGAGGCCGCCGGCCTGCAGCCGGGCGGCAATCGCCTCGATCGCCGCCGCGCCGCGCGGCGCCGGGTGTCGGACCTCCGACACGGCGATCCGCTCGGCCGCCGCGGTGACCTCGACCTGCCGCTGCCGCAGCCACCCGCGGATGCCGGG
>JBKHWY010000852.1:0-516 GCA_046566285.1 Gammaproteobacteria bacterium
GCTCCTCGTCGAACAGGGCGAACCGGTTGCGGCCGTCCGCCTTCGCCCAGTACAGCGTGGTGTCGGCCGCCTTCATCAGCTCCGCGGCGTCGTGGCCGCCGTCGGCGCGGACCACGCCGATGCTCGCGGAGACGACGATGTCGTTGTCGTCGAGCTCGACGGGGCGCCGCACGGCCTGGAGCGCCGCCCTCGCGACGGCGCGCAGCCGCTCGTCGCCGGCGTCGCCAGGCGGGAGGGCCTCGACCAGCACGACGAACTCGTCGCCGCCCATCCGGGCGACCAGGTGCTCGGCCCCGACGGCGTCGGTCAGCTGCCGGGCGACCGCCCGCAGCAGCCGGTCGCCGCGGTCGTGGCCGAGCGTGTCGTTGACGGCCTTGAAGCCGTCCAGGTCGAGGTAGCAGACGCCGGGGCGGGTGCCGCCGCGCAGCGCGGCGTCGAGCCGCTCGAAGAACAGCGTGCGGTTGGGCAGGTCGGTGAGCGGGTCGTGCAGGGCCTGGTGCTGCAGGCGCATCTCCA
>JBKHWY010000853.1:0-516 GCA_046566285.1 Gammaproteobacteria bacterium
GATGGTGATGGCGTTGAAGGTGTCCTCGACGCCGGTCTTGAGCAGGGATTGCAGCACGGCGGACGATACCGGCGCATCGGTGAAGATGAACGACAGCATGGTCGCCATATCAGGCGCGATCATCCCGGCGCCCTTGGCCATGCCGCCCACCACCCAGCCGTCGCGCTCGGCGACGGCCTGCTTGTGCACGGTGTCGGTGGTGCGGATCGCCACGGCGGCGGCCTCACCGCCGTCCGGGGCCAGGGCGCCGGCAGCGGCGTCGACCCCGGCCAGCACCTTGTCCATCGGGAGCAGCTCGCCGATGAGGCCCGTGGAGCAGACGGCGACGTCGTGGGAGGCGACCCCGAGCACCTCGGCGACGCGCTCGGCGGTCTGCAGGTGCAGTCGCGCGACCTCGTATTCATCCTTGTAGGCCAGCAGCTTGTAGTAACCTTTTGCGACGCTTTCGCGCAGCTCGGCGGGCGCGCTGTCCACCAGCTTCATGAAGCGCCGCGACAGCCGGGCGTTCTGGTAATC
>JBKHWY010000854.1:0-516 GCA_046566285.1 Gammaproteobacteria bacterium
ACGACGTGCCGGCGGGGCCGCCACCACGAGCCCCACCGCTGCGGCGAGGCCGGGCGCTTGCGGTGCGACGCGCGGCAACCGCCCGGCCGGCGCCGGTCGCGTCACTCGTTGGGGTACACGAGCCCGATCTGGCGGCGGATCTCGTCCATCGTGCGCATGATCGTGAGCGTCTCGCCCAGCGGCAGCAGCAGGCCGAGCCCGAGCACCGCGAGGCCGATCCAGGCGAAGTCGCGTGCCCGGCGCGAACCCGCCAACGCCACGGCCAGCGGACCGGTGAACTCGATGGCCACCGCGATGCCGAGCGGGATCGTGCGGAGCGAGAGGTAGAACAGCAGGTTCATGAGCCCGAGCGCCGCGCCGTAGAGCGCGATGGCGCCGATCTCGCCCAGGGCGAGGGCGATCTGGTCGGCGGCGAAGGCCACGGGCTCGGCGTGGAAGTTGCCCCCGGAGACGATGGCGTCCGCTAGCACCAGCGGGTTGTCGGTGACGGCGTTGGCCTCGATCTCCAGAGTGCGG
>JBKHWY010000855.1:0-516 GCA_046566285.1 Gammaproteobacteria bacterium
GCCGCCGCGCGTGCGTGCGCTGCTCGACGACCTGCGGCCCGACGTCGTCCACGTGCACGCCGGGGTCCTCTCGCCCTTCGCGTTCGACGGGGCGCGGGTCGCGCTCGACGCGGGCGCGCCCGCCTCCGAGCTGACCCGCGACCACGTGCTGGCGGTGGACCAGCTGCTCGTCGGCTGGCGCGGCCAGAAGTGGATCGACCTGCCCGGCCACCTCCGCGCGATCCGCCGCGACGGGCTGCTGGTCGTCGAGGCTCCCTGAGCGCCTAGGCTGGCGCCCATGGACGCGTCCCACGTGGAGAACGACCTGGTCAACATCCTCTTCACCGAGGAGCAGCCGCAGGTGCCGGTGTGGCCGCACCACACGCTGGAGGAGGTGACGCGCGCGAAGCGGCGCCGCGCGCCGCACGACTACATGGGGACGTTCACGGGGGCGCGGCGCTACGTCATGCACGCCTTCGCGACGACGCAGAGCCCCATCGTCAAGCGCCGCGTGGCGCAGTACCTCGTGAGCAGCGC
>JBKHWY010000856.1:0-501 GCA_046566285.1 Gammaproteobacteria bacterium
CTCCTCCACCGGGTTCCTCCGGCAGGTGGCGTCGCGGGCGGGGCCGGTAGCCAGCGGGTCGTCTACGGAAACGTCGATGACCGCGAGACCGGAACCCAGGGTGCGGCGCCGTGGCGCGGGCGGGTGTAGCTCAATGGTAGAGCAGAAGCCTTCCAAGCTTACGACGAGGGTTCGATTCCCTTCACCCGCTCCAGCCTTCGCTAAAGCTACGGCTGGCAAGCCTGCTAGTGGCTTAGTTGCTTCTCTGCCGGAAGCGCCCGTCGCTCAGGCAGGGCCGGATCGGCGGGGGATCGGAGCAGCGGAGTCCAGGACAGCGGAGTCGCGGCAAGCGGATTCAGGATTCAGCCCATGTGGCTCAGTGGTAGAGCACTCCCTTGGTAAGGGAGAGGTCGCGCGTTCGATCCGCGCCATGGGCACCACAGTTCAGGATGCGTCGGGCGGGCCTGTCAGCCCGGCGCCATCGCGTCGACTTCAGACTGGCACCACCGAAATAGAACCGGG
>JBKHWY010000857.1:0-514 GCA_046566285.1 Gammaproteobacteria bacterium
GGAAGCCGAACGGCGGCTGGTCGTACAGCACCTCGTCGACCTCGCCCTGCCACAGGTCCTCGGCCAGCTCGAGGGAGTGCTGCTGGTCGACGCTGGCGAGCAGGGTGGCGACGGGTCGGTTGTGCGGCCCAATGTTGGCGACCTGCGCCATCTGGAAGCGCAGTCCGGCCAGCCCGTCGAGCGTGGCGACGGCGGCCGGGAGCAGGCGCCGGGCCCGGCGGACGTAGAAGTCGCGGAAGGACAACCGTCCGGTGCGCTCGCGTTCGCGCACCAGGAGCCCGGTGATGAGGAACCCGGAGATCACGAAGAAGACGTCCACGCCGATGAACCCGCCGGCGAGCGCTTCCGGGCGCAGGTGGTAAATGACCACCAGGCCGACGGCCAGCGCCCGGAGGCCCTGGATATCAGGCCGTGCCGGGTGCGTGGCCGTCCTGATGCCGCGCTTCATCGCAGAGGCATGCCTCATTGTGTCCCCTCTGGGTACGTCTGCAGGCCTGCGACGTGCGCAGGGAAA
>JBKHWY010000858.1:0-513 GCA_046566285.1 Gammaproteobacteria bacterium
ACCCGGGTGCGTAGGTCCAGACTCAGCTCGCCGTGCGCGAGCACCACCGTCTGGGCCGGGGCGGTGTCGCGCAGCCGGATCCGGACCCGGGCCAGCAGCTCCTCGAACCGGAACGGCTTGGCCATGTAGTCGTCGGCGCCGCCCTCCAGACCCGCCACCGTGTCGGTGACGGAGTCCCGCGCGGTCAGGATGATCACCGGCATCGTCGACCCCTGGCCGCGCAACGCCTCGAGGACGGCGAAGCCGTCCAGCTGCGGCAGCCCGATGTCCAGCACCATCAAATCGAACTCGTTGGTGCAGGCGTAGTCGAGGGCGTCCGGGCCGGTCCGCGCCACGGTGGTGGACAGACCGGCGGCGCGCAGACCCTTCTCCACGAAGGCGGCGATCCGCGGCTCGTCCTCGGCGATCAAGATGGCGGCCACGTGACGGTCTCCCTGCTGGTCGTGGTGTCGGTGCTTGGCGGCTCGGTGAAGTCGGCGCCCGGCCGGGAGGCGTCCACCCGGACGCCGGTGT
>JBKHWY010000859.1:0-513 GCA_046566285.1 Gammaproteobacteria bacterium
TGACCGCCACGACGAACGGCAGGCCGCGGTTCTCGAAGTAGTCGACGGCCGGGAAGCAGTCGTCCACGCGCCGCAGGTCGACCAGCACGACGGCGCCGACCGAGCCGCGCGCGAGCTCGTCCCACATGAACCAGAACCGCGACTGGCCGGGCGTGCCGAACAGGTAGAGGATCAGCGACTCGTCGACGGTCACGTCGAGCTTCACGTCCTTGCCAACGCTCGCCTTGAGCGTTTCCTTCAGCGCCTCGGTCTGCTCGGCCGAGAGCGGCCGGGCGGAGGTGACCTCGGCGGTAATCTCGCCGCGCTCGGCGGCGATCAGGGTCTCGAGCGCGCCGCGACCGTGCGCCTCGTAGTGGCGCAGCGCCATCTCGAGCATCCGCGCCGGCACCGGCGGCACCACCGGATAGGCGTAGATCTGGCCGTGCGGATGGTGCAAGGTCACGCCGACCTCGGCGCCGCGGTTCTCGAACGGCAGCACGTAGGCGACGTCGGCGCGCCGGCCGAGCCGCGTCG
>JBKHWY010000860.1:0-513 GCA_046566285.1 Gammaproteobacteria bacterium
TGGTCGACGTCCTGCGCCTCCGTCACGCCGCCTGAGCTCTCGATACCCTGGAGTCAGGTGGTGCGGCCAGCCCGCGCCCGTGACTCCTGAGGACGTGTTGTGTTCGAGACCCTCTCCGACCGCCTGGACAAGGTCTTCACCGGCCTGCGTGGCAAGGGCCGGCTGACCGACGCCGACATCGACGCCACCGCGCGCGAGATCCGGATCGCCCTGCTCGAGGCCGACGTCGCCCTGCCCGTGGTGCGGCAGTTCATCGCCGCGGTCAAGGAGCGCGCGTCGGGCGCGGAGGTCTCGCAGGCGCTGAACCCGGCGCAGCAGGTCATCAAGATCGTCAACGAGGAGCTCATCGGCATCCTCGGCGGCGAGACCCGCCGGCTGCGCTTCGCCAAGCAGTCGCCGACCGTGATCATGCTGGCCGGCCTCCAGGGCTCCGGCAAGACCACGCTGGCGGGCAAGCTCGGCCGCTGGCTCAAGGCGCAGGGCCACACGCCGCTGCTCGTCGCGGCCGACCTG
>JBKHWY010000861.1:0-513 GCA_046566285.1 Gammaproteobacteria bacterium
GCCATGCCGGCGATCCTGCGCCGCCATGACCTGCGCGACCGCGACGCCGCGCTGGCCACCGAGCTCGGCTACGGGACGCTGCGGGCCACCGGCCTGCTCGACGCGGTCATCGAGGCCTGCATGGAGCGCCCGCTGCACCGCGTGGAGCCGTCGCTGCTCGACGCCCTGAGGCTGGGGGCCTACCAGCTGCTCCGCACCCGGGTGCCGCCGCACGCCGCGGTGTCCGAGACCGTGGGCCTCGCCCGCGCCCGCACCGGCGCCGGCAGCGCGCAGTTCGTCAACGCTGTGCTGCGCGCGGTGAGCACCGAGAGCCTGGACACCTGGCTGGACCGGATCGCGACCGCGGCGGACCCGGCCGGCACCGACGCCGTCGCCCGGCTCGCCGTCACCCCGAGCCACCCCCTGTGGGTGACCCGGGCGCTGCGGGAGGCGCTCGTCGCGCACGGCCGCGACCCCGGAGAGGTCGGCGACCTGCTCGCCGCGGACAACGTCGCGCCCGCGGTCACCCTGGTC
>JBKHWY010000862.1:0-513 GCA_046566285.1 Gammaproteobacteria bacterium
CCGAGCACATCCGCAAGTGCACGGAGCGGTCGCTGTCCAACCTCGGGATGGAGGCGATCGACATCATGCAGTTCCACGTCTGGCACGACGAGTGGGTCGGCCAGGGGGAGTGGCTGGAGACCATCCAGGCGCTGCGCGACGAGGGCAAGACCTTCCCGATGCTGATTTTGACCGCGCGCTCCAGCTGGCAGGACAAGGTCGACGGCCTCAAGCAGGGCGCCGACGACTACCTGGTCAAGCCCTTCCACGTCGAGGAACTGCTGGCGCGCATCAACGCGCTGGTGCGTCGCGCGGCCGGCTGGAGCAAGCCCACGCTGGAATGCGGCCCGGTGATGCTGGACCTGGCCGCGCAGACGGTGTCGGTGGCGCTGGACCAGTTCGGCGCGATCACCCCCGGCTCGCAGGGCGCGCTGATCACCCCCGACGGGATCGGCGTCAGCATGCGCTCGGCCACCGCCATGGTGCGCGGCACCGTTTCCCAGCGCAGCGCCGACGACGAGGGCGGCACGGTGC
>JBKHWY010000863.1:0-512 GCA_046566285.1 Gammaproteobacteria bacterium
CGCTGCTGGCGGCGGGGATCTGGTTCTATAGCCCGCTGGTTTCGGTCGGGGGCGCGGTGCCGCTGGAAAGCCCGCAGGTCCGCGCGGTCTGCGTCGGCGCCATCCTGGTGCTGTGGCTGGTGATCCTGCTGATCGGTCAGATGCGGGCGGCGCGGCGCAACCGGATGTTCGTGACCGAACTGGCCGCGCCACCGCCCGCGCCGGAGGCGCCCGACGCCGCGGCCGAGATCGGCAGCAAGTTCCAGGAGATCCTGGCCACGCTGGCGCGGTCCCGCCTCGGCAAGCGGCGCTTCCTGCGCGAGATGCCGTGGTATGTCATCATCGGCCCGCCGGGCACCGGCAAGACCACCGCGCTGCGCCAGTCCGGGCTGAGCTTTCCCATCGCGCTGACGGACGACCTGAAGGGCGTGGGCGGCACCCGCAACTGCGACTGGTTCTTCACCGAGAACGCGGTGCTGGTCGATACCGCCGGCCGCTATACCGACCAGTCGAGCGAGCCGGAGCGCGACGCG
>JBKHWY010000864.1:0-512 GCA_046566285.1 Gammaproteobacteria bacterium
GGACGGACGTGTGAGGATGGGCGGGCCATGGCACCCGACCCCACCGACTCGTTCAGCTGGCGGCAGGTCGCGATCCCGGTCTACGGCCCGACGCTGCTGGTCTCCATCGGCGCCGGTGCCATCCTGCCGCTGGTGGCGCTGTCGGCCCGCGACCTCGGCGCCAGCGTCGGCGTCGCCGCCCTCGTGGTGGCCATGCTCGGCATCGGCCAGCTGGTCGGCGATCTGCCGGCCGGAGCGCTGGCCGCGCGGATCGGCGAGCGCCGTGACGCGGCCTTCGAGCGGCGCGACGAGCAGCCGCGCGCCGACGGTCGTGCTCAATACGTAGCCGAGCACGACCGAGGCGACGATGATCGCGCGGCCGGCGCGCGGCAGCCGGCGCCGGATCGCGAGGCGCTCGTCGGGGCGGGTCGGGTCGAGGCCGAGCAGCCGGAGCTCCCCGGAGTCCGGCGCGAGCACGGTCGCCGCCATGCGGAGCAGCGTGGTCTTGCCGGCGCCGTTGGGGCCCAGCAGGC
>JBKHWY010000865.1:0-512 GCA_046566285.1 Gammaproteobacteria bacterium
GAACAGCTTCGCCTCGCGCGCCGCGGAGTCGTTGGAGTCCGACCCGTGGACCATGTTCTGGCCGACCTCGAGCGCGTAGTCACCGCGGATCGAGCCGGTGGCCGCCTCCAGCGGGTTGGTCGCGCCGATCACCTGGCGGGCGGCGACGACGGCCTCGTGACCCTCGAGCACCATCGCGACGAGCGGGCCGGAGGTGATGAAGTCGACGAGCTCGCCGAAGAACGGCTTGCCGTCGTGCTCGGCGTAGTGGCGCTTGGCGGTGTCCTCGTCGAGTCGCATGTGCTTGAGCGCGACGATGGCCAGGCCCTTGCGCTCGAAGCGGGTGACCGGGCGCTCGTCCCAGCGCTCCACCCGGCCACCCTCCAGCGTCGGCTCCGCGTCGAGGACCTCGAGCATCTGCTCGGCGTAGTCGGCCCAGTCGGTGGCCAGACGCCAGGCTCCGCCGGGCACGAGCCGCGAGGAGGCGAGGGCCGCGTTGGCCGGGTTCACCAGGCGCCGCTTGTGGTGCTTGG
>JBKHWY010000866.1:0-511 GCA_046566285.1 Gammaproteobacteria bacterium
CGGCCATGGTCGGCACTTCCGAAGTTGTGGGCTCGGCGGCAAGGGAGGAATGTCGCATCATCTTTCAGTGTCTCGCTATTGGCCTGGGGCCTTATTGTCGTGGTGATTGCGCGATCAAAAAATGATAGCGCGATCATTGCAGTGTAAGACTGAAAACCCCGTGTTGTCAAACCCTGTTGGAAAAATGTTAGACGCAAACAATTTTCGCCCCTTGGAGCGCGGCTGCGCCTATGGCATACTCAAAAGATTGCGCTATCAAACGACCCGCCGGCTTGTACTGACAAAGGTCTTGTATTGACTCTTTTCGCCACAGTGCCGGCAGCCGTTTCTTGGGCGCGCGTCCCGGATGGAGACGCTATCAATCATAACGAGGAGACAATATGCATTTGCTACGACTTTGCGTGCTCGGCTGGCTGCTGGCACTGCACACGCTGGCTTCGGCAGCGAGCGAGGATGGCTACGACCTGTGGCTACGCTATCGGCCCTTGCCATCGGCGGCAGCGGCGACGCT
>JBKHWY010000867.1:0-511 GCA_046566285.1 Gammaproteobacteria bacterium
GATCGCCGCGCTGATCACCGGCGTCATCGCGCCGGCTATCGGCACGTTCCGGGTGCAGCGGCGGCTCAGCCTGCTCGGCGACGGCCTCGGCCACCTCGCCGTCGCGGGCGTCGGACTGGCCCTGCTCACCGGCACCGCGCCGCTGCCGCTGCATGAAGGCGACCAGGGCCAGCCGGTGCCGCAGCGCCTTGCCGCACTGGGGCTGTCCAACGCGCTGGCGCACGGCACGCCCACGCTGCCCGGCGGCAGCACCTTCTTCCTGCTGTGCGGCCTGCCGCACCGGCCCGGTCCGCGCGAGGCCGGCGACCTGCGCGTGCTGCTGCCCGCGTTGGCGCTGGTGGTCATGCTGGCGCTGATCTTCACGCGCCAGCCGCGCGCGATGAGCTATTTCGGCCTGACGCTGTTGCTGAATTTTTCCCTCCCTCTGGTCTTCGCGTCGATGGCGCAGTTATGCGTGATCGCTGTCGGCGACATCGATCTCGGCATCGGGCCGTTCATCTCGCTGGTGAAC
>JBKHWY010000868.1:0-511 GCA_046566285.1 Gammaproteobacteria bacterium
AGGGTTCCTCTGCCTGGCCACCTCGGAGGGCTCCCCGGTCGCGGCCTTCGAAGACCTCTCGCGCGGGCTGGCCGGCGTGCAATGGCATCCGGAGGTGGGGCACAGCGAATTCGGCCAGGCGGTGCTCGAGACGTTTCTGACCAAGATCGCCGGCTGCCGCCAGGACTGGACGCCCGCCAACATCGTGGACGACGCCGTGGTGGCGATCCGTGCCCAGGTGGGGGACGCGCAGGTGTTGTGCGCGCTGTCCGGCGGCGTCGACTCCGCGGTGGCGGCGGCGCTGGTGCCGCGGTGCAGCCGGTCGGCCCCGGTCGCGAGCTGGTCCAGCCCGGCCGCGAGCCCGTCGACCTGGGCGCGGTGGCCCGGCAGGCGGCGCAGCGGGTGCGCCGCCGCACGGGGCGCGAGATCGACGTCGACGCCGACGGCTCCGTGGTGCGCGGCCGGCGCCAGGCTCAGGCCCACCGCCGTGGCGGCGGTGCACAGGGCGGCCAGCAGGGTGCGGTGACCGGAC
>JBKHWY010000869.1:0-510 GCA_046566285.1 Gammaproteobacteria bacterium
GTTGAATTCGTCCGGTCCGATCGAGGTGCCCAGGGTCGCGATCAGGGTGGTGATCTGCTCGGACGACAGCATCTTCTCGAAGCGCGCCTTTTCCACGTTCAGCACCTTGCCGCGCAGCGGCAGGATCGCCTGGAACTTGCGGTCGCGGCCCTGCTTGGCCGAGCCGCCTGCGGAGTCACCCTCGACGATGTACAGTTCGGACAGCGCCGGGTCGCGTTCCTGGCAGTCGGCCAGCTTCGACGACAGGCCCAGGCCGTCCATCACGCCCTTGCGGCGCGTCAGGTCGCGCGCCTTGCGGGCCGCTTCGCGGGCGCGCGCGGCTTCGACGATCTTGCCGCAGATGATCTTGGCGTCGTTCGGCTTTTCCATCAGGAAGTCGGTGAGCGTCTTGGCGACGATTTCCTCGACCGGGCCGCGCACTTCCGAGGACACCAGCTTGTCCTTGGTCTGCGAGGAGAATTTTGGTTCGGGCACTTTCACCGACAGCACGCAGGTCAGGCCTTCGCGCAT
>JBKHWY010000870.1:0-510 GCA_046566285.1 Gammaproteobacteria bacterium
AGAAGATCGACTGCTCGGCGGCACGGGCGGCGGAGAACTTCGGCAGGTTGTCCAGGATGGCGGCAACCGCGGCCTCGTACAGGTCGAACTGGGTCTTGATCTCGGCGAGCTTGGCACGCAGGTCGGCGTCCTGGGTAGCGGCGATGCCCAGGGCAGCGCTGCCGTTGACGAAGCCGTCGACGGTGGCGCGGAAGGTGGCGGTATCGCGGCCCAGCTGGAACGCGGTTTCGGGACGGACCACACCGGAAGTCAGGAACTCGGTGGCGCTACGGGCCAGACGCTGGGTCAGCATCATCATGCGGCCGACTGCCGCCATTTCCTTGGCCGAGGCGCCGCGCGCCAGCTTCTGGGCGGCCAGCTCTTCGGACAGTGCCAGCAGCTGTGGCGACAGGGTGTTAATTTGACGCAGGGTCTTGTCGAAGCCCAGCAGTTCAGGACGCATCTTGAGCAGCGTGCCGGCCGAGTTGTCCGACTGGGCCCAGGCGGCGCGCGCGGCATCGATCTTCTTCT
>JBKHWY010000871.1:0-510 GCA_046566285.1 Gammaproteobacteria bacterium
GGCGTCGAGCGCGGTGAGGACGTCGGTCAGCGCGTCGGTGGAGCGCTCCACCAGCGGCCGCAGCTCGCGGTACACCGCGGCGTCGGCCGGGTCCGGCTCCACCGGGTCGTGCACGGTGACCAGCGCGGTCGCGGCGTCGAGGTCGGGCAGCGCCCCGAGCGCGTGCAGCCCGAGCAGGCAGGCGCCCAGCGCGGTGCCCTCCGGCGAGTCGGCGACCCGCACCGGCAGGTCGACCTCGGGCGTGGCCGAGACCAGGTCGACGGCCGCGCGCACGTCGGGGAGGGTGGTGGCGGCACCGGTCCGCCGGTACTCGATCGCCCAGGCCGCCCAGCCGGCCGCGACGAGCGACTCCGCCTTCGTCGCGCTGATCGAGTCGGTGGCCGCCGCGGCCGCGGCCGCGCCGAGCACCGAGGCCGCGCTGCTGGCCTGCGTCGAGCACGTCTGCCGCTGGACCGGCTGGCCGGTCGGCCACGTCTACTTCTGCGGCGCCGAGGCCGACGCCCCGCTGCG
>JBKHWY010000872.1:0-510 GCA_046566285.1 Gammaproteobacteria bacterium
CGGTCAGCGGCAACACCATCAGTGCCTTCGGCAACACCGCCACGCACACCGGCAACAGCACCGGCGGTGCGGCGGCCGGTGGCAGCGGCGCGGCAGGCGCGGGCGGCTTTGCCGTCGGCGTCGGCGGCCGTGGCGGCAATGCCGACGGCGCCAATGGCGCTGCGGGCGGCAGCGGCGGTTCCGCGGTCAACGGCAGCGCCAGCAACGGTACCGCGCTGGGCGGGGCGGACCGGGCGGTGCAGGCGGCGCAGGCGGCGGCGCACTGGGCGCAAGCAGCGGTGCGGGCGGGGCCGGCGGCGCCGGCGGCGCGGGCAGAGCAGGCGGAGCAGGCGGAGCGACGACCGGGGCCGGAGGAGCGGCAGGGACGGCCCGGGTCGCGGCGGCCGCCCGCTCGGCAGCGGCCCTCTCCGCAGCAGCCTTCTCGGCGGCCGCCCGCTCGGCCGCCGCCTCCACCGACGCCGCCTGCTCCAGGGCGGCCTGCTCCGCAGCCGCCCGCTCGGCCGCCGCCTG
>JBKHWY010000873.1:0-506 GCA_046566285.1 Gammaproteobacteria bacterium
GGGTGGCGCCGGGCCTGGCGCGACGTGGCGGCGGCCCCGCTGCCGGCCGGGTACCCCGACCCGGCCGGGCTGCCCGAGCTGCGCGCCGAGATCGCGGCGTACGTCGCCAGGACCCGCGGGGTGCTCTGCCGGCCCGAGGAGGTGGCGGCGGTGGCGGCGCTGCTCGCCTCGGACGAGGCGCGCTTCATCGTCGGCGAGAACATCGTCATCGACGGCGGCGTGTCGATCCGGATGTACGAGTAGCCTCAGGCCTCGCCGGCCCGCCCGAGCCCGTCGCGCGCGTCCTCCATCGCCCGGCCGATCAGTGCCCGCATCGCCGCCTCGGCGGCCGCCTCCCGCACCCGCGGGTGGTCCGCGAGGCCGAGCGCGTTGTTGGAGCACAGCAGCAGCACCGGCTTGCCGTCCAGCACCACTCGCGGCCCCTGGGGCCCGCTGATCATCCGTGCGCGGCGGCCGAGCCCGAGCTCCTGGAGCTCGCTCAGCCGATCCTGGAGGTCGTCCATGGC
>JBKHWY010000874.1:0-505 GCA_046566285.1 Gammaproteobacteria bacterium
TGCCGCGCTTCTTGGCATCGACCGACAGCTGGCGGAATTCCTCATTGCTGCCGTAGCGGGGATCGATCTTGTAGTGATCGGTGGCCGCGTAACCGTGATACGAGTACGACGGCATATCGTTTTCCACCAGCGGGGTAGGCCACAGCTGGGTGAAACCCAAGCCGGCGATGTAGTCGAGCCGCTGGGAGATGCCGGCGATATCGCCGCCATGGCGTCCGTTGCCATTGGCCCGATCGAGCTTGTCCGGCATGCCGGCAATGCTGTCGTTGGCCGGGTTGCCGTTGGCGAAGCGGTCCGGCATCACCTGGTAGATGGCATCAGTGCTGTCGAAGCCGCGCCGCTGTGCCGACCCCTGTTCGCGCGCCAGCAGCCGATACGGATGGCGCACGGCGCGCGCGCCCTTGCCGAACACGATGTCGAAGTTGCCCGGACGCGCCTCGTCGCCGATCACCAGCTTGACGAACAGGTAGTTCGGGTTGGCCACCCGGGTCACGCTGTCGATACG
>JBKHWY010000875.1:0-504 GCA_046566285.1 Gammaproteobacteria bacterium
GAAGCTGTCTGCGGCCGAGCGCAAGAAGCGCGCCTCGATCGCGCTGCAGCTGGTGGGCCTGGCCGACCGCGCCGCGCACAAGCCGACCGAGCTCTCGGGCGGCCAGCAGCAGCGGGTCTCGATCGCGCGGGCGATCGTCTCCGATCCCACCCTGCTCGTCTGCGACGAGCCGACCGGCGACCTCGACCGGCAGTCGGCCGAGGAAGTGCTCGGGCTGCTGCGCGCGCTCGGCGCCGCGCCCGCGCAGGTGCGGCGCTCGGTGCTCGGCGAGGCGGCCGCGCTCGGCGTGCTCGCGCTCGTCGTCGCCAGCGCGGCGCTGCAGCCGCTCGACGCCGCGGGCGCGATCGAGCCGTACCTCCCGACGGCCCACTGGCTGGCGTGGATCGACCTCTACCGCGACCCGATCCTGTGGGCGGCGGTCCGCGAGGGGGCGGCGGTGCAGGCCGGGTACGTGCTGGTGGCGTTCGGGGCGGCGTGGGCGAACTTCGCCACCAAGGACGTGAC
>JBKHWY010000876.1:0-504 GCA_046566285.1 Gammaproteobacteria bacterium
GGCCGGGTCGAGGTCCAGCACGGCCTCGGTGACGTCGGTCGGGTCGATGTTGGAGACGAACCGGAAGGCCAGCGAGCGGTCGCTGTAGGCGCGCAGCGCCTCGTAGACCATCACCGGCCCCAGGTCCGAGCCGCCGATGCCGATGTTGACCACGGTCCGGATCCGCTCGCCGGTGTGCCCGACCCACTCGCCGGAGCGCACGGCGTCGGCGAAGCGAGCCATCTTGGCCAGCACGGCGTGCACGTCCGCGACGACGTCCTGGCCGTCGACGATCAGCTCGGCGTCGTCGGGCAGCCGCAGTGCCGTGTGCAGCACGGCGCGGTCCTCGCTGGTGTTGATGTGCACGCCGGAGAACATCGCCTCGATCCGCTCGGGCAGCCCCGCGCGCCGGGCCAGCGCGATGAGCAGCGGAAGCGTGTCGCGGGTGATGCGGTGCTTCGAGTAGTCCATGACGAGGTCCGCACCCGTCGCGGTGAGGGCCTCGACCCGCCCGGGGTCGTCCGC
>JBKHWY010000877.1:0-504 GCA_046566285.1 Gammaproteobacteria bacterium
ACGCGTTCGTCGACGTGGTGGTCGAGCACGTCGGTCCCGGTCGCCCGCTCGGCTACGGGCAGGTACGCCACCTCGGCGGGGCGCTCGCCCGCGGGGACGCGGCGCAGGGCGCCGGGCTGCGGGTCGAGCCCGCCTACGCGTTCTGGGCGATGGGCATGGCGCCCAGCCCGCCGGCCCTGGCCGCGGCGCAGCAGGCGCGCGTCGGCCGGGCACCCCAGCAGGCGCGCGACGCGACGCGCCACCTCCCACGCCTGGTTGTAGCCGCGCTCGCGCAGGCGCTGCGCCGCCAGCGGCACCGCGGTGGTCATCGGCGGACCATTCAATTCCGGCATCCTGGCAGGTGCCGGCAAGTTCGATTATCAGGATGCGCCGCCGGCCATCGTCGCCAAGGTCGCCGCGATCGAGGCCGTGTGCCGCGAGTTTGGCGTGGCCTTGCCGGCCGCCGCCTTGCAATTCCCTTTGGCCCATCCAGCCGTGCTGTCCTGCATTCCCGGTGCCCAGGAT
>JBKHWY010000878.1:0-504 GCA_046566285.1 Gammaproteobacteria bacterium
CGGTGTAGCTCTTGCCAGTGCCGGCCGGGCCGACCAGCTGCGTCAGGGCGGCGTCGCTGGCCGCTGCGTCGCGTACGCCGCGGCCCGCCACCGTGACCAGGTAGGGCAGGGTGGCCGCGGTCAGCGCCCAGGTGGGCGTGCGGGCCACCGTGCCGGGGATGTTGGCTACGCAGTAGTGCACCACCCCCTCCTCGACGTAGGTGGGGTCGGAATGCGTCGTGGCCCGGCTGGTTTCGAAGCAGCCGCCCTGGTCGATGGCGATGTCCACGGCCACGCTGCCCGGCCACGCCGGGAGCACGAGCGCCGGACCGCTCCCGTCCGTCGCGTACGCGAGTCGGTGGCCCGCCCTCGCGCGCAGGAACCGGATCTGCGGCGCCACGCCGCGATCGTACCCGCGGCACGTCCCCCGCGCTATTGCGTCACGCGCTCCTCCGCGGCGCGCCCCGCCGGGGCGGGAATGAGCATCGGGACGTCGCGCTGGTAGCGGCGGTAGCGCTCGCCGTG
>JBKHWY010000879.1:0-502 GCA_046566285.1 Gammaproteobacteria bacterium
CCCGTGTAGACGGATTTGCAGTCCGTTGCCTCGCCTCTCGGCCAACCCACCGTGGAGGCCCAAGACTCGGGGGAGACCTTCCGAGCGGACAACGAGACTCGAACTCGCGACCTCAACCTTGGCAAGGTTGCGCTCTACCAACTGAGCTATGTCCGCCTGCATTCCGTGGCCGTTTCACCGGCCCTGAGTGCGAGTGGAACATTAGCCCATGGCTCGCGCGGCGCCAAAATCGGCCCCTGCATGGCGTGTTCGCGCCCTGTTCGGACGCTGTCGGCGGGCCCCTAGAGTGAGCGCATGCGTGCGTGGCTCAACGGTGACCTGCTGGCCGACCCGACCCAGGGAGCCGTGTCGGTCGTCGACCACGGGTTCACCGTCGGCGACGGGGTGTTCGAGGCCGTCAAGACCCTCGACGGCCGTCCCTTCGCCCTGACCCGGCACCTCGACCGCCTCGTCCGCAGCGCTGCCGGACTCGGGCTGCCCGCCCCCGACCTCGACGACGTAC
>JBKHWY010000880.1:0-503 GCA_046566285.1 Gammaproteobacteria bacterium
GCACTTCCGCCTGATGCGCCCCGGGGTCGCTTTACCCCTGCAACTGGAGTTCTCATGTTCAATGTTCGCTTCCCCACCCGCGCCAACCTGGGCGCCATCGTCCGTCAGCGACGCGCCAAGCCGGCCGTGTTGGCGCTGACCGCGCCCTTCGCCGCCATGGCCGACCCGCATGTGGACATGCTGCTGGTGGGAGACAGCCTCGGGATGGTGCTGCACGGGCTTGACAGCACGCTGGGCGTCACGCTGGAGATGATGATCCTGCACGGCGCCGCCGTGGTGCGCGGCAGCCGCCGCGCGCTGGTGGCCGTGGACATGCCCTTCGGCAGCTACGAGGAAAGCCCGCAGCAGGCCTTCCGCAACGCGGCCCGCGTGCTGGCCGAGACCGGCGCGCAGGCCGATCCGGCGCGCGTGCTCGCGAACGCCGCGTACTACATCTTCGTGCCCGCGCTGCTGTTCCGCACCACCGCCCGCATCGACTTCCAGGCGATGCCGTGGGACACGCT
>JBKHWY010000881.1:0-503 GCA_046566285.1 Gammaproteobacteria bacterium
AGACGCGAGACTGGGCGTTGGTGCGGTAGAAGACCGCGACGTCGGCAGGGCGTACGCCGGCGTCGTCGGTCAGCTTGTCGATCTCCTCGCTGACGAAGCGGGCCTCGTCGTGCTCGTCGTCGGAGACGTAGCCGACGATCCGCTCCCCCTCCCCCGCGTCGGTCCACAGCCGCTTGGGCTTGCGGCCGCGGTTGTTGCCGATGACGGAGTTGGCGGCGGACAGGATGGTCTGCGTCGAGCGGTAGTTCTGCTCGAGCAGGATCGTCATGGCGTCGGGGAAGTCCTGCTCGAAGTCGAGGATGTTGCGGATGTTCGCGCCGCGGAAGGCGTAGATCGACTGGTCGGCGTCGCCGACGACGCACAGCTCGCCGGGCTCCATCCCGGCGTACGCGGGCGCGACCAGCTCGCGGACCAGCACGTACTGCGCGTGGTTCGTGTCCTGGTACTCGTCGACCAGCACGTGGCGGAACCGGCGGCGGTAGTACTCGGCGACGTCCGGCAGC
>JBKHWY010000882.1:0-502 GCA_046566285.1 Gammaproteobacteria bacterium
GGCGGCGCGCCGCCGTCCCGCGCCCGCGGCGACGGTGCGCTGACGGCCGACCGGCCGGAGCGTGAACGCGAGGGCGGGCGCCGGCACCGGCGCCCGCCCTTCGTGCATTCCGGCGGCGCGCGGCCTGCGCACCCGCCGCCCGTGCCCTTCCCCGTCCGCATGAGACGTCCGCTCGCCCGCCGCGTGGCGCGCGCCCAGCTCGCGCTCGCACTCGCGCTGGTGTGCGCGCCCGTCGCCGGCGCGCTGGCCGACCGGCTCGGCCAGCGGCACGTCGTGCTGGCCCAGTCTCTGCTCGGCGCGGCGGGCCTGGCGGCACTCGTCGCAGTCGTGCGCGGTGACGCCACGGACGCGCTCGTCGTGCTGACCGCCGCCGCCACCGGCCTGGCACTCCCCCAGGTCGGCCCGCTCGCGCGCGTGCGCTGGCGCCCCCTCACCCGCGCCACCGGTGCTCACCAGCGCCGCCTGGTCGACGCGGCCTTCTCCTACGAGGGAGCGGCCGACG
>JBKHWY010000883.1:0-501 GCA_046566285.1 Gammaproteobacteria bacterium
CCACCGGTCCACCGACCGGGTGCAGCCGGCGAGCCCGCGGTCCCCGACGCCGCCCGGAACCCGGGGCCGCCGACGACGGCGGGCGCACCACCCGCGCCGGCCACCCCACCGCCGACCGCCCCGCCCGGCGCACCCGAGCGCGCCGCCCCGTCCGTCCTCGGCAGGAGACCACGACCGTCCCGACCGGCCGCTGCCTCCGGCGCCCGGGCCACGAGCAGCGCCCCCCGCACGGCCGCCGTGCGCGGTTCGGGCGGCACCACCGGCGGCACCGACCAGGGTGACACCCGGATCAGCGAGAGCGAGCTGCGGGCCATCCACCTGCCGCCGTTCCAGGCTGCGGTGCAGCGCGGCGTCGGCTCCGTGATGATCTCCTTCAGCAGCTGGAACGGCGTCAAGTCGCACGGCAACAAATACCTGATCACCGACCTGCTCAAGGGGGAGCTCGGGTTCACCGGCTTCACCGTCTCGGACTGGGCCGGGATCGACCAGCTCGACGGGCAG
>JBKHWY010000884.1:0-500 GCA_046566285.1 Gammaproteobacteria bacterium
CACCGGCACCGAGGTCACCGCCTGCTTGAGCCGCCCGATGGTCTCCCAGTCGGCGGTGCCCGCATAGTGCTGGATCGCGGTCCGGGCGTGCAGGGCGACCGCGGCGACGCCGGCGTCCTCGGCGATGCGGCCGGCGTCGAGGTAGGTGACGTGCTCGGGGTCGATGCCGATGCGCATCTTCACCGTGACCGGGACCGCCCGCTCGCTCGCCGCGTCCACCGCCGCCCGCACCGCCTTCTCCGCCTCCGCCGTCGTGTAGCCGAGCGAGGCCAGCGCGCGGATCGCGTCCGCGGCCTGCTCGACACCGTCACGGCTGGTGGCGACGACGTCCTGGCCAAGGGCGCGGGCGCCTTCGCTGGCGACGCGGCCGGCTTCGACCATCGCTTCGACGTTGGCGCGGGTCAGGTCGGCCAGCTCTTCAGCGACCTTCTGGCCACGCTTGGCGAAATCCTGGCCGCGCTCGTTGGCGCCGGCGAACATGTTCTGGAACGGGGCGAACG
>JBKHWY010000885.1:0-500 GCA_046566285.1 Gammaproteobacteria bacterium
CGGATGCCCACGATCTCCAGTTCGTCGCCGACGTTGACGGCGCCGCGCTCGACCCGGCCGGTGACCACCGTGCCGCGGCCCGAGATCGAGAACACGTCCTCGATCGGCATCAGGAACGGCTGGTCGATGGCGCGCTCGGGGGTCGGGATGTATTCGTCCACGGCGGCGATCAGCGCGCGGATCGAGTCCTCGCCGATCTCCTTGTCGCGGCCTTCCATCGCGGCCAGCGCCGAGCCCTTGATGATCGGGATGTCGTCGCCCGGGAACTGGTAGCTCTTGAGCAGCTCGCGCACCTCGACCACGGCGGGATGGCGCTCCAGCACACGCTCCATCGCCGCCCGCTCCTCGGGCAGCGCCGCGGCGCCGACCAGCAGGTGGCCGGTGTCGCGGGCCATCCACAGCGCGACCGCGACCAGCAGCACGCCGATCGCCACCGAGGCCGCGGGGTCGAAGACCGCGGCGCCCGTGAGCTGGTCGAGCCCGATCCCGGCGGCGGCGAT